>CAYYHN010000869.1:0-2309 GCA_964471245.1 uncultured Rhodothermaceae bacterium
GTGCCGTGGGTTTGATCGAGGAAGCCATACGGGCGGCCGAGCGACTTCTTTTTGGAGATGCCTGCAATGGAGAACGGCTGGCATGGAAAACCTGCAAGCAAGACATCGTGCGGCGGGATGGCAGCAGCTTCAATCTGGGTAATGTCACCCGCCACTTCATGGTCGCAGGCAAAGTTCGCTTGATAGGTTTTACGCGCATACTTGTCCCACTCGCTGGTGAACACACAATGTCCGCCGATGGCTTCAAACCCAATTCGCATGCCACCGATGCCAGCAAAGAGGTCAATGAAGGAAAAGGCGGGGGATAACGTACCTTCTGTTTGCAATGCGTGCCCCGCAAGCCGCTCCAATTCGTCGAGGATGAACTTCCGAGGCTGCGCCTCACCAGCCTCCAGCCGGTACACGGTCCGCGTGCTGTACCCGAAGCGTTGCGCCACTTCTGAGATGGACAGGTTCGCTTTCTCGCGGAGTTGTGCAAAACGTGTGGGAGCAGCCATCGGTAATTGCCGGGAATGTTTTTGACATTTTGTCGCAAGGTAGGCGTAATGGCCGGAAAGTACAATGCAGCAGGAAGGGTCAAGCCTCGTCAATCGCAGGTGAATTGTGGAATTTTGATGCGACCGTGCACACGTAGCTGCCTATTTTTAGATTGAGTCTAAACAATTTGCATTCTTTATCCTAGAAAGCTTACAGGTGCTATCCCCATGAAGCGTTCCCTGTTCATGCCCGTTTTGCTTGCCTTTGTGTTGGTACTCACGGGCTGCCAAGCCGATCAAACAACACCGGAGTCGGATACCGCCGCTACCGAATCAGCCTCCCTCATCGTCTATTCGGGCCGTAGCGAATCCTTAGTAGAGCCGATCATCGAGCGGTTTGAGGCCGAGACAGGTATCGACGTAGAAGTTCGCTTCGGAGGCACATCGGAGCTTGCCATCGCGCTGACAGAAGAAGGCGACCAATCGCCCGCTGACGTGTTTTGGGCACAAGACGGGGGCGCACTGGGCGCGGTTCATGGCGCAGGCTTGCTGATGGATTTGCCTGAAGCAATGCTCAGCAGTGTACCCGAGGAATACCGCAGCAGCGCAGGCACATGGATCGCGACGAGTGGCCGCGCCCGTACCTTGGCCTACTCAACCGAACGCGCTGACGCCGACAACCTGCCAGCGAACATCATGGACCTGACAGACCCCGCCTACAACGGACGCATTGGATGGGCACCGGGCAATGGTTCATTCCAAGCGTTTGTGACGGGCATGCGCAACCTCGTAGGTGAAGAGACCACGCGCCAGTGGCTGGAAGGCATTCGTGACAACAACCCTGAGGCGTACCCGAACAACCGCTCCATTATCCAAGGCATTGCCAACGGTGACGTAGACTACGGGCTGCCCAACCACTACTACCTCCTGCGCTACACGAGCGAAGACCCAAACTATCCGGTCGCACAGGCGTTCTTTGCAGCAGGTGACCCCGGCAACCTCGTCAATGTGGCTGGTGCGGGCATCCTGAAGACATCAGACA
The DNA here is from genome assembly GCA_964471245.1 of uncultured Rhodothermaceae bacterium. Lineage (GTDB taxonomy): Bacteria > Bacteroidota > Rhodothermia > Rhodothermales > CAYYHN01 > CAYYHN01. The sequence goes on from CAYYHN010000869.1 coordinate 1,519, forward strand.
ATGCAGACGCAGCGCAGCAGTTCATCAACTACCTGCTCTCGGAAGACGCCCAAGCCTACTTTACGCAAGATGTGTTTGAGTACCCTGTGATCGACGGGCTGTCGCTAGCACCGGGGCTGGAGTCACTGGAAACCGTAGACGCAGCCCGTCCGACCATCGACTTGGACGATCTGCAAGACTTGGAAGCCACGCTAGCGATGCTGCGCGACGTGGGCGTGCTCTAAGGCCCTGCCACCGACCACGGGCCTGCCTGTGCATGCGCTGACTACCTTCTTCGCCCGCCACCGTCACCTGCAACGCTGGTATTTCTGGCTGCCGTTGGTGTTTGTAGCGCTTGGCGTGGTCGTTCCGCTATGCTACCTGCTGATTCGGGCTTTCGAGGCTGACGCTGACGAGGTTGCCACGCTTGTTTTCCGGCAACGCAATCTTGTCTTGCTTGTCAATACGCTGCTGCTGGCGGTAGGCGTCTTGGTACTGAGCACATTGCTCGCTGCACCGCTGGCGTGGCTGACCACCCGAACCGACCTGCGCGCGCCGCGCTTGTACACGCTGCTTGGCGTGCTGCCACTTGCGGTGCCCGGCTACGTGATGGCATATGTGCTGCTAGCAACGACGGGCAGCTATGGAACGATGGCGCGCTTGTTTGGCTTGGAACTCCCTCGGCTCAGTGGATACACAGGTGCCCTACTTGCGCTCAGCTTCTACACGTTTCCGTACCTTTTCCTCAACCTGCGCGCGGCCCTGCTCGGCCTCGATCCTGCGCTGGCAGAAACAGCCCGTTCACTCGGCTA
>CAYYHN010000870.1:0-2304 GCA_964471245.1 uncultured Rhodothermaceae bacterium
GTATGTCCCAAAATGTCCACGTGGTCGCGGGCAATCGGTGTGATGACCGAAACGTCAGGGTGGAGTACGTTCGTGGCATCCAGTCGCCCACCAAGGCCCGTCTCGACGACGGCAAGATCTACGTCATGATGGGCAAAATACAAGAAGCTAAGCGCCACGGTTGCCTCGAAGTACGAGGGCTGATGTTGCTCAAACACATGTTGCCAGTGCGCTACAATATCATCAAGCCATACCTGTGAGGCCATCACGCCATCAATCCGCATGCGTTCGCGCACGTCATGCATGTGGGGCGACGTATGCAACCCAACGCGTAGGCCGCTCGCTGTGCCCATGGCGGCGATCATCGACGCAGTGGAGCCTTTGCCGTTGGTGCCGGCCAGGTGGATGCTCCGGAACCGTTGGTGAGGGTTACCAAGCGCTGCGAGCAGTTCCGTCATGCGTGCGAGTCCCGGCTTGAGGGCCGCCGCACCGTGCTGTCCAAACTGCGGTAGAGTGCTCAGATACGCCTCCGCTACATTCATGGTGCCATCTCCATGCGTACGATGCGCCGCAAATCCCCACCGCCGTGCGTCAAATGTAGGCGCAGCGTATGTTCGGGTAGCAATGGTTCTACCCGCGTCGGCCACTCAATAAGGCAGATGCCATCCCCAAAGAAGTATTCCTCGTAGCCCAGCTCAAAAAACTCGTCGACGCTTTTGATCCGATACGCGTCGATGTGGTAGATCGGAAAGGCATCGCCGTCATACACATTGACAAGCGTAAACGTCGGGCTACTGACGTGGTCTTCTGGCACACCCAGCGCAGTGCAAAGACCTTTTGTCAAATGCGTCTTGCCAGCACCAAGATCGCCATAGAGCGCGACAAGATCGCCCGGCTGCAGCAAAACCGCGATCTCGGCTCCGAGCGCCATCGTCGCCACTGGGCCTGATGTCTCACGTGGCAAGAGATCAGTCCAAGTCGTCGATCCTGTCGCCATCAGCGGCCTTTGGGTTGGAGGGTGAGAACAGGCAGGATCATCTCCTCCATCGACGCACCGCCGTGCTGCATCGTGTCACGGTAACGGTTGAGGTAGTGGTGGTAGTTCGTCGGGTAGACGAAGTAGTAGTCTTCTTTCGCGATGATGTAGTTGGTGTTCATGTGCCCACGTGGCAGGCCGTATGCCTCGGGGTCGCGGATGAAGATGGCGTGCCGCTTGTCGCACTTCAGGTTGCGTCCGTACTTGTAGCGTAACGCCGTCGAGGTCTCGCGATCACCGATGACTTTGGTGGCATGCAAGCTGCGAATCGCGCCATGGTCCGTGGTGATGACGACGGTGCAATCGTGGGCCGCCAGTGTTTGGAACGCTTGGTACAGCCACGAATGCTCGAACCATGTGCGCGTTAGGGCACGGTAGGCACGCTCGTCAGGTGCAATTTCCTTCAGCACAGCCGAGTCGGAACGGCTATGCGCGAGGATATCAACGAAGTTGACGACGACGGCGCTAAGGTCGCTCTGCAAGAAGTCGGTGGCATTTTGGGCGAAGCTGCGGCCTTCCTCAGAGGTGATAATCTTCTCGTACCGCACGCGTACGTCGCGCAGGTGTTTGCGCTTCAGTTGGTCCAGCAGGAATGTCTCTTCGTGGCGGTTGCGGCTGTGCTCATCGCTCTCGGCATCGCCCCAGATTTTGGGATAGCGCCGAGCGATATCGCGGGGCAGCAGGCCGCTGAAGATGGCATTGCGCGAGAACGGTGTAGCTGTCGGCAGTAGGCTGTAGTGGAAATTCCGCTCGATGCCATACAGCGGATACAGCAACCGCTCGAACTCCAGCCACTGATCGTAGCGCATGCAGTCGATCAAGAAGAAAATGACGGGGCGCTTTTGCTTGCGGCCAAGGTGCGGAAAGACGTACGACGGCATCACCTCGTGCGAAAGCGCGGGGCGGTTGTCATCGGGCAGTTGATGCGCATCATCGATCCAGTCCTCGTACACGTCCTGCACGTAGCGCCCAAAGTTTCGGTTCGCTTCGCGAAACTGATCATCGAGGATTTGGCGAACGCTATCGTCGCCTTCAAGCTCGGTGTCGTAGCGCACAAGCCGCATGTACAGATCAATCCACTCGTCGAATTCGAGCGGATTCATCAACTCGCGTGTGATCTGGTTAAAGTCCTGCAAGTACCGCTCGGATGATTTCTGCTGCTCCAATCGGGCACTTTCGAGGATGCGTTTGCACGTTAGCAGCACTTGGCTTGGGTTGACGGGCTTCGTCAAGTAGTCGCTGATCTTGCCACCGAGCGCTTCTTCCATGATGCGCTCCTCCTCACTCTT
>CAYYHN010000871.1:0-2290 GCA_964471245.1 uncultured Rhodothermaceae bacterium
CGTTGTGACAACGTACCTCGCTGCGCGGCAACATCGGCTTCCAGCGTATGCCCCAGCACTTCGTGAAGCCACGTCGCGGCAGCCCCCTCGGTAAACAGAACAGGCAGCGTGCCCCCGACGCGGCGCGCCTGTGCCCGTTGGTTGGCTTGGTCGAGGACGCGCTGTGCCCAAAGCGTCGGGTCGGCACCAAACCATTCGTGGTAGCCTCCAGTTGTATCTGCAATGACGTAGCCCGTAGCGGTGCCATGCGCTCCGCGCACCTCGGCCATCAGCTTCATCCGGACGCGTTGTGTCGCCGTGCGACCTGCAAAACCGCCGGAGGTCGCAAGGGCGATGCGACGCGTGTGATCTTGGAGTGCTGCTTGGACCTGCACCACGTCGTCGCCAAGGGCAAATACGCTCTCGGCAAGCATCTCCAAGAATTGTCGTTTCTCAGTAGCCGTAATGCCTTCGGGTGCATCGGGCGGCAGCACAACCGAGCCAACCGGGTTGACCAAAGGGCTTGGTTGGCATTGCATGCGGCCGGTGCGAAGAACCTGACGCGGTAATGCTGCAGCGCCATCGGGGGCACCATGGGCAAACATCACATCGCCAGCGGGATCTACTGTGCGGAGTGCCACACCAGCTACCGTTTGGGCATGCGTCGCGTACTGTGGCGCTCGGCCCGGCTGCAAACGCAGGCGGTGCTGTGTGTGCTGGCTTCCCTCAGCAAACAGGTCGGCGAAGGTGCCCCCGCCGGAGAGGGCTTCGGCCAACCAACGCGGTGCCTCCTCGAACAGCTGTGCGGCGTGCTTCTCAAAAGCGACGGCGTCCATCAATACCCGTAGATCGAGAAATCCTCGCGCCGCATGTAGAGCGCCAAGGCGATCGCGAGCATCGCCGTATTCGCCAAGAGCGCCGACCCGCCGTACGAAATAAACGGCAGCGGAATCCCGATCACCGGCAGCAGCGAGGTCGCCATGCCAACGTTGATGAAGATGTGAATCAGGTAGACGCCCACGGTTCCCGCGATGAAGATGAGGGCAAAGGGGTGCTTGATCTGCGTAATCAATGTAACCAACCGAATCATCAACAACGCGAACAGGCCAAGTACCAGCATCGCACCAAGAAAGCCAAACTCCTCAGCGATCACACTGAACACGAAATCGGTTGACTGCTCTGAAACATAGCTACCCTGCGTCTGGGTGCCCTGCATGAACCCCTTGCCAAATAACCCACCCGACCCGATGGCAACCTTCGACTGTACCTGCTGGAAGCCCGCATTGAACGGGTCCTGCTCGGGGTTCGTAAAGATGAGGATGCGCGTCACTTGGTGTGGCTGCAAAATCTTGTTCAGGCCAAACAGCACCACCGCCACCGCACCGCCATTGAACAGCAGTCCCAAGCTCCCCATAATGCGGTCGCGCGATTGCCACCAGAGCCCCGCCGTAAACAGCATAGCAAACACGATGGCTGCGGGCATGTAGACGATGGCAAGATAGCCCGCCACGGCTGGGGAAAGCATCAGCGCCAGAATGTTCAGCGGGATGCCGCTCCAATACAGCACAACCGGCACCAACCCGAGGAAAACGAGTGCTGTGCCCGTGTCATTCTGCATCAGGATAAGCCCAACGGGGATCACCAGCAGCCCAATGGCGAGGAGCGCCTGCCGGATGTCGTTCTGACCACTGCCTTGGCCCGACAGCAGCTTGGCCAACGCGAGCAACGTGCCCACCTTGGCGAGTTCGGCCACTTGAAAACCGACCGGACCAATGTGCACCCACGAACGCGCCCCATTGATCTCGCGCCCAAACGCCAGCGCAGCAATGAGCAAGAGCAGGCACAGCACATACGCCGGGTACGCGACACTTTGGTAGAACCGGACCGGCAAAAAGAGCGCGATGACGATTCCCATCAAGCAGATGCCGAGCCACGTGAACTGGCGATAGAAATTCTGCTGCACACTCGCAGGCAAGAACTCCGATGCCGGGCCATGCGTCGTGCTATAAATGGCGACCAGACCAATCCCAACCAAAGCCACCCAACAGAAGAAGGTGACAAAATCAAAGTTACGGTACCACGTATTCATGCAGCGCGCGAAAGGCTTAGCGCTCGACCCAACGACTTCGCTCTGTAGCACGCACCAACGCGCCACAAAGGTCCACACAAAGTAGGCATTTTCTCGACGCACTATTGCCCACTACACAACATTCATAGGCAGGACCCCTGCGATCTAAAGCAGCAAAAATATAATCGCCTTAGAGACTGTTTGGTAAGTCATGCAACACGGCGGATCATGATGCGAATGGCA
>CAYYHN010000872.1:0-2289 GCA_964471245.1 uncultured Rhodothermaceae bacterium
GCACCTGCCGACGTTACCCGTCTGATTCACAACCTCCATGCCGGCAACGCCGCCGACCAAAAGCGGCTCTTCGATGCCGTCTACCACGAACTGCACCGCCTTGCACACGCACAGCGGCGGCAGTGGCAAGGCGACTACACCCTGAATACGACGGCTTTGGTCCACGAAGCCTACATCAAGCTTGTCGACCAAAGCCAAGCGCGTTATGAGGACCGCGGCCACTTCCTCGCTGTGGCATCCCAAGCCATGCGGCGTATCCTGATCGACTATGCACGGGCCCGCAAGGCCCGCAAACGCGGAGGCGGCCTCACCCGGCTCGACCTCGACGACGTACTGGCCGTCTCCGACGAGAAAGTCGACGAACTCTTGGCCCTCGACATCGCGCTCATCAAGCTGGCTGCGCTCGATGAACGGCAGGCACGCGTCGTGGAATGCCGCTTCTTTGGTGGCATGACCATCCCGGAAACCGCTGCGGCCCTCGGTGTCTCGCCCGCAACCGTAAAACGGGACTGGATGACGGCACAAGCTTTTCTCTACCGCGAAATGCAGCACACAGACGCAAACACATCGGAGTCTTGATCCGATAGCCCCTGTTTTTTCGTGATGGACATAAGGCGTCTTCGCACGCCTACACTGCTTACCACCACTTTCCTTTCCTTGCATGGATCCCCAACGCTGGCAACAGGTTCGCAGCCTCCTCGATGCACTGCTCGACGCCCCAACCATAGAACGAGCAGCGCTCCTCGATGCCGCTACTACAGACGACCCGGCCCTCCGCGAAGAGGTAGAAGGCCTGCTTGCTGCCTACGGCGAAGCACCGGCTTTCTTGGATGACCTCGCCGACGCGTGGCGACCCTCTCCCGAAGTCCAAGCCGCAGCCGAGGGTACCTTGCCTGTGGGGACACGCATTGGGCCGTATGCACTGGTACGACTCGTCGGACGCGGCGGCATGGGATCGGTTTACTTGGCCGAACGTGCGGATGGTGTCTTTGAGCAGCAGGTCGCACTGAAGCTCATCCCAAGAGGCGTTGCACCTCAAACTGTTCGGCGCTTTGAGGCCGAACGGCAGATCCTTGCTCGGCTGCAGCACCCCCACATTGCACGTTTGCTTGATGGCGGCGTCACGCAAGATGGGCTGCCCTATTTCGTGATGGAATATGTGGACGGCGAGTCTATCACCGCCTATGCCGACCAGAAGCGCCTCACGATCAATGAGCGACTGGCACTTTTCACGACCGTATGCGAAGCGGTGCGCTATGCACATGCTAACCTCGTCGTGCACCGCGACCTCAAGCCTAGCAACATCCTTGTCACGGCCGATGGCCGCGTCAAACTGCTCGACTTTGGGATTGCGAAGCTCATCACAGAAGGTGACGAAAACCTGACGCACCCACAGGAACGCATCCTGACGCCAGCCTACGCCAGCCCCGAGCAAGTACGCGGCGAAGCCATCACCACAGCGTCAGATGTGTATGGACTCGGCGTTTTGCTGTACGAACTGTTGACGGGCCAACATCCCCTTCGTCTTGCAGATCGCGCCCATGCTGCGATGGCTGCGGCCGTGCTCGAAGATGAACCAACGGCCCCCTCGACCCAAGTCACCCGTACGGAGCATGCAGACGCCATCAGTGCCGCGCGCAACACCATGCCCGACCGCTTGCGCCGCCGCCTCCGCGGCGACCTCGACCAGATTATCCTGATGGCACTGCGCAAAGATCCGGTTCGGCGCTACGCATCGGCCGAGGCATTTGCACGCGACGTGCAATCTCACCTCGATGGTTTGCCGGTAGCAGCTCGCCCAGAGGATTGGACCTACCGCGCGAGTCGCTTCGTGCGACGCAACCGACTCGCACTTGGTACGGGCTTCGTTGTCGCTGTTGCCTTGCTGGCAGGACTTGGTCTAGCCCTCTGGCAGGCAGATGTAGCACGGCAGGAACGCGATCAGGCCGAGGCAGCCGTTGCCTTTCTCGAAGACGTCTTTGCTTCCAGCGACCCCCGTGTAGCACTCGGCGACACCCTGACAGCCTACGACATCCTCGCTAACGGTCGCACCCGCCTCAACGAGGAGAAAGCCACCCAACCTCGGCTGCGCGCACGCCTCGCTGGCGTCCTCGGGCGCATCTACATGCAGCTTGGTGACGATGCAGCGGCTGAACCGTTACTTACAGAGGCCGCTCAATTGCGCGAACTCCTGTACGGCCCCGATCATCCTCAAACCGCGGAAGCCCTACACGACCTTGGGCGCTACTATGTCGGAACAGATACGTTTGCCACCGCGCAAGCTCCCTT
>CAYYHN010000873.1:0-2285 GCA_964471245.1 uncultured Rhodothermaceae bacterium
ACATCCCACGCAGCCATTTCGCAAGGTCGTTGCCCTTATTTGAATGGTATTGGACTTAGAGCATGTTGCGAATCCGTTCGAGGTGTTGGAAACTCCCCTCCTTAGACAAGGAGGGGTTGGGGGTGGTTGGATTATGCTGGAAGCCATGTCCTGTTCTACCACCCCTGCCCCCTCCTTGTCCAGGAGGGGAACTTGAACTGGCTCGTTTCCGCTCGAAAATACGCCTCATATCTAACTAACTCACCTTACGCATGGTAGAACATGCCAGCGAAATGCTCCACGGGTTACCGACTCCACCTAATCTCCAGTCCACGTCATTCGTACGCCATTCATCTTTTTCCAGACACAAACCTACAAAGACACGTCATTCCCGCGAAGGCGGGAATCTAGGGCACAACCTAGAAAATGATAGGCGTGTGCCCGCTACATCGTTGCTTTTTAATCGCTGAAAGAGGTGTACGGTAGCGGCAAGGACATGCCATAAATCACGTCTTCAGCCTGGATTCCCGCCTTCGCGGGAATGACACCGTTGATATAGAGATGGAGCAAACATTACGGTATCTGGATCACCTGTGAATAAATCCTCGCACGCAGCGCTCTGCGTAACATGAGTAACTAAAAGACGCTCTATTCGGTATCGAGCGCGCGGTAATAGGCGGCTTCTTGAGGGCGATTCAGTGAGTCCAGTGCATTGGCGAGGTTGAGGCGCGTTTCGATGGTACGTCGGTATTGGGCGCCACGCGAGCCAAGGTAGATCTCGTAGCTTTCTAGGTAATGATTGTGGGCTTCTTCGAATGCACCACGACCAAAGAGCATGTTGCCCTTGGTCAGCAAGCCTTCTGCAATGGTGAAGTGGTCGGGGGGGAAGTGGGTCCGGCGAATACGGAGACCTTCATCAACCATTGCTTCGGCCTCTTCCCATTCACCTTCTTCCCAAATCAGCTCGGCCAAGGGTAAGAGCGGATGCGTAATCCGAAAATGATCTGGTGGAAGGACGCGCCGATGCATGTCCAGTGATTCCTGAAACAGTGCTTTAGCTCGGGCAAGATCAGATGGTTCGCGCAGAAACGAGAGGGCGTAGTTGTTCAATGCCAGCGCTAGGGTTGCACTTTCAGCTTCTATCAGACGGCTCGTCTCAATAAACTCGGCAGCATAGACGCGTGTGGCTGGGATATTGCCGAGTGCAAGATTGAGTCGTGCAACGTTGTTTAGTGCTGTAGCCAAGCGATGGAGTGGGACGGGAGAAAGACTCTTGTAGTAGGCAATATTGGCTTCGTGCATGGCCAATGCTGCCGTCCGGTCATCCACATAGTAATACAAGTTGTTGGCGTAGGCATCGCGTGCACGTGCGGCGTCATCTAGTCGATTAAGCTGTTCAAACTGTTGCAAGGCGGCTTCTAGTAACGAGTCTGACCCAGCATAGTCGCCACGCTCATAGAGCAGCACACCAAGCAGAAAGTCTGCGTCCGCACGTTCAGGCGTGGCGACTTCAAACTGTTCTTGAGCCAAGGCATGCGCCTGTTTTTGATAGGCCAGTGCGTCATCGTAGTAGCCGAAGAGACGGTAGACATCGCCCATCGTGGTCAGCATCTCGCGCCGAATGCTTGGGGTGTGCGTAAAAGCGGTGTCGAGGCGTTCGCCGCTCATGCGGAGCCACGTGAGCACGGTCAGAGTGTCTGCGCGGTTGTTGCCCGGCTGGCTCGACCGGAATGAATCGACAAGGAAATCCTTAACCGCTTGCGCGCGCACGGCTTCCTGCTGCGCCACTTCGCGTTCGTTCGCGGCTACCCGCGCTTGCCACAGTGCCGTGCCCAAGCCCACGCCCAACGACAAGACGACCAGCGCGGCCGCGCTCACGGCCACCCGGTGCCGCCGAATAAACAACTGCGTCCGGTAGCTCCAGCTATCCGTTTTGGCTTCGAGTGGGAGCCCGTTCAGGTACCGCTCCAAGTCCGCAGCCATCGCTTGTGCCGAGCCGTAGCGCCGGTCCGGTGTCTTGCGCAAGGCATGCAGCGCAATCGCGTCGATGCCCGACCGGAGGCGTTGGCGCAGGCGGTTCGGCGGCAGCGGCAGTGCCGGCGGTGTGTCCGAGCCAATCAAGGTGCTCGGGCGCGTCGGCGGCTCCTCGCAGATGATGCGCTCCACCTCACGCTGCACACGGCTCGCAATCTCATACGGACGACGACCCGTCAGCAACTCCACCAGCAACACACCCAAACTGTACACGTCCGTGCCCGTCGTGATTGCCTCACCACGCACCTGCTCCGGTGCCGCATACTCCGGCG
>CAYYHN010000874.1:0-2273 GCA_964471245.1 uncultured Rhodothermaceae bacterium
CGCTAAGATCACCGACATTGTCCGCCAAGCCAATGCGGCCGGACGGGCGCAGGCAGGCCCCAACGTTTCCGCAGCTTCTGTCGATCTGGCCTGCCGCGACCTCATCACGTCGCACGGATTCGGCCCGTACTTTATGCACCGTACCGGGCACGGCCTCGGTCTCGAAACGCATGAAGACCCGTACATCCGTGAGGACAACGAACAGTTGCTTCGACCGGGGATGACATTTACCATCGAACCCGGCATTTACCTCGCTGGCGAAGGCGGGGCGCGTATCGAAGACGACATGGTCATTACCGAGGATGGCGCGCGTAGCTTGAGTACGATGAAGCGTGACCTTGTTGTGCTTTAAGCTGCTCGTGCCTCTCTCCCACCAACGCATCTGTCTTCATGGCTGATTCTGCCACCACTGCGCTCATCACGGATGAGACGACGCTGTTCTGTTTTCTCGCAGCGCTGCTTGCAGGCATCTTTTGGCTGAGCGAACGGCCCGCATTCGCCAAGTTCTTCACCATCCTCCCGGCCGTCATCTGGGCCTACTTCGTCCCGATGATCTGCACGACGCTTGGCATCATCCCTTCGGCAAATCCGGTTTACTCGTGGATCTCGAAGTATCTCCTGCCTTTGTCGCTCTTTTTGCTGATGATCGCCATCGACTTACCAGCAATCCTCAAGTTGGGACGCACGGCAATTATCATGATGTTAGCGGGAACATTGGGCATCGTCATCGGTGGCCCCATCGCGTACCTCATGTTCGGCTCGCTGCTTCCTCCGGATGCATGGAAAGGCTTCGCCACGCTGGCAGGTTCGTGGATTGGCGGCAGCGCCAACATGATTGCCATTCAGCAGAGTGTTGGCGCTCCGGATAGTGCGCTGGGCCCGATCATCGTAGTGGATACCGTCGTGGGTTATGGTTGGATGGGGGTCCTCATTTTCCTGAGTAGCTTTCAGAAGAAGTTTGATACGTGGGTCAAGGCCGACATGTCCGTGGTTAACCGGATCAACGAAAAGCTTGAGCAAGCCAAAGACAAGCAACGGCCGTTCACGATTACGGAATTAGTCTTAATGGTCGGGATGGCGTTTGGCGCAACGGCTCTTGCTGTCGAGACCAGTTATTTGATGCCGGAATTGGGTAATCCAACGATTATCAGCCGTGTTGTTGGTGGTTACGGGCGGCCTGCTCTTATCTTTTACACCTGTTCGAAAGCTGGAAGATGTTGGAGCATCGCGCGTCGGCTACGTGGCCCTATACCTGCTCCTTGCTTCCATAGGCGCACGTGCGGATATAGCGGCCGTGCTCGAAGGCCCCATCTACCTGCTCGCAGGTGTGGTTTGGATGCTGACACACATTGCTATTCTGATGATTGTCGCGCGTCTTGTCCGTGCCCCGTTGTTCATTGTGGCTACGGGCAGCATGGCCAATGTGGGCGGAGCGGCAAGCGCTCCTATCGTGGCGGGCGTCTACCTCCCGGCGATGGCTCCCGTGGGTCTGCTGATGGCCGTCAGCGGCTACATCCTTGGCATCTACGCAGCACTCGGATGCGCATGGGTGCTCGGCCAACTTTCTATTCTCTTTGGATTCTAGCCATCCCTTTACCTCCACAAATACTATGACGCCATCGCTTCCCTTTTGCCCAGACGGCCCTGTTGTTTCACGCTTCGTTGCTGGCATGTGGCGGCTTGCTGATTGGCAATTCTCTGTGTCCGAGCGCCAGCGCTACATCGAAGCCTGCCTTGACATGGGCGTCAACACGTTCGACCATGCCGATATCTATGGCAACTACGCGTGTGAGCAGCTTTTTGGCGAAGTGCTAGGCCAGCATCAGGGCTTACGCCAACGAATAGTGCTGATCAGCAAATGCGACGTCAAGCTGACCTCTTCGCGCTTTCCCGAACGACGGCTCAACCACTACGACACCAGCGCAGCCCACATCATTGCGTCTGCAGAAGCATCACTCCAAAATTTAAATACGAGTGAGCTAGATGTGCTCCTGCTACATCGCCCGGATCCGCTCTTGGACGCCGATGAAGTGGCACAAGCATTTGTGCAACTCAGGGATGCGGGCAAAGTCAAGCACTTTGGCGTATCCAACTTCACGCCGTCTCAATTCGAGTTGCTTCAATCGCGCCTTTCTTTTCCGCTCGTCACGAATCAGGTCGAGTGCTCGGTCCTCAATTTTGAGGTGATGCACGACGGCACGCTCGACCAAGCGCAGCGCCATCGATTCGCACCGATGGCATGGTCCCCGCTCGGTGGCGGCCGCTTGTTCCAT
>CAYYHN010000875.1:0-2269 GCA_964471245.1 uncultured Rhodothermaceae bacterium
CGCGAACTGACGCTGTGGCCTTTGGTGACGGGTCAATACATCTTTTACCTCGTAGGCTTCTGCTTCGTCGTGGGCGCACTCGCCGGGTTGTACCCCGCGTTTTTCTTGGCGCGTTTCCAGCCGTTGCGTGTACTGAAGAGCATGGTGCATGCGCCCGGAAGAACGGTGCATTTTCGGCAAGCCTTGGTGGTCTTTCAGTTCGTCGTCTCCATCGTCCTAATTGTGGCAACCTTGGTGATCGGTCAGCAACTGCGCTACATGCAGCAATATGACTTAGGCTTCGATCAATCCAATGTGGTCAACATCTACTTGCGTGATGCCGCGCTGATGGAACGTGGGGAACTGCTCCGCGAGCGGCTGCTGCAAGATCCCAGTGTATTACAAGCCTCCCTCACCAACAGCGGCGTGCAACTGCCGCGCAGCTCAGCGCCTGTTGCCGCCACAGAGTTTGGCGAGCTTCAAGAAGATAGTCCCGTTGTGGGCTATGTCTTATCCGATCCGGCGTTTGTTGAAACCCTGCAAATGAAGATTATCGCTGGGCAAGGGTTTTCCATGGAGCAAGAAGGACAGGCGTTTACAGATGTGCTGATCAACGAACAAACCGTATATGATTTAGGCTGGTCCAGTCCAGAGGACGCGATTGGCAAAACGATCGATACAAACATCGTTGATGGGTTGATCACCGTAGTGGGCGTCGTGGAAGATTTCCATGTCCGGTCGCTCAAGTATCCGGTTTGGCGGATGATGTTGTTTAATTCTACGATACCGCAAGAAGGCATGGTGATGGCACGGCTCGCGCCCGGTGATATGCAAGCATCGTTGGCGCGACTTGAGCGCGTGTGGAACGACGTCATTCCAGAGTGGCCGTTTGAGTACCGCTTTTTGGACGATGCCGTACAGCAGAACTACGAGCAAGACATGAAGCAGGGCACATTGTACCGGTTCTTTGCCTTCCTCGCCGTCTTCGTTGCCTGCCTTGGTTTGTTTGGGCTCGCTGCGTTTACCGCGGCGCAACGTACCAAAGAAATTGGCGTGCGCAAGGTGATGGGCGCCTCCGTGCAGCAGATCATCCGCTTGCTCTCGCACGCGTTCACGAAGCTCGTGTTGCTCGCTTTTGTCCTTGCGGTCCCGCTTAGCTATATCCTCATGGAACGCTGGCTCAGCGACTTCACATACCGCATCGACCTGGCCCAAACATGGTGGCTGTTTATACTGGCCGGTCTCCTTGCTTCCGGTGTTGCCGTCCTTGTAGTGAGCTACCACGCCATCCGCGCCGCCCGTCTCGACCCCATCGATTCACTGCGCTACGAGTGATCGATATCCTTTATCGGCGTAGCAGCATGCGACAAACGAAAGTCTACATCTTTGTTGTATGGGTAAGAGACGTAATCTATTGGCGAAAGAAGCTGCTTCCATAAAATCAACGTGGTCACGAAGAGGCTATAGGCCTTGAGATTATCGTCATCATCGTCTGTGTGCCTTTGTGGCCGAATAAAAAATGCTATGTAGCCTAAAAATGACACGCTACAATCGAACGCTTTACGGGGGTTGTCGTTACAGGCGCGCTTCATGCACGAAATCCGCGCCTGCATGGCTCGTCCAACCGAAGACAACGTCGGCTACCTCGCCCTACTTCGCCAGAATGCCAACTTCCGCAACCTGTGGTTGGGGAATCTGGTGTCGTTGCTGGGCGACTGGTTCAACACGATTGCCATCTATGCGTTGATCGTCGAGATGACAGGGTCGCCGCTGGCGTTGGGGGCCGTGTTCATCACAAAGATGCTGCCATGGGCGTTGGCTTCGCCGCTGGCAGGCGTGTTGGCCGACCGCTTCAACCGGCGATGGCTGATGATCATCTCCGACCTGTTGCGGGGCGTTGTAGTGCTCGGCTTCTTACTGATCGATGATCCCAGTGAGATTGTTTGGGTGTACGTGTTGGTGGCGTCGCAGGTGGTGCTGGGTTCGGTGTTTCAGCCGTCAAAAAGCGCCTCCCTGCCCAATATCACCTCTGCACGTGAGCTGTTGACGGCCAACGCCATCATGGCGGCCACGTGGTCGACAATGCTCGCTGTTGGGGCGGCGCTTGGTGGGTTTGCTACCGAGGCGTTTGGCTATCAGTTCGTCTTCATCTTCGACAGTCTAACGTATTTCGTCTCGGCGGTATTCATCTACCGCACACGCATTCCACAAGACACAACCGTTGCCAAGGGACCGCTAGTACGTACAGCTTTTGGTGAAGTGCTCGACGGTTGGAGGCACCTGCGCGGCA
>CAYYHN010000876.1:0-2266 GCA_964471245.1 uncultured Rhodothermaceae bacterium
ATTTCGGCTGCGCTAGTGTCACCACGTTTCGCGGCGGTGTGCACGATGATATAGGCCGGGTGATTCGTCATAGCGCTATGTACCTGTTCGCTTTGCTGGGCTATCAGACGGCCCAATCGGGCCATAAGCCGCCTCATATGCGGCAAGTCGGGCGCGGAGCGCGTCATTCTCGGCGGAGTGCTCACGCAGGCGCTCGTACTGTTCGGCGAGGCTTTCCGCGTGCTGATCCTGCAAGGTCTGCACGTAGTCTTGTAGGCTCGCCCGGTACTTCAAATCGATCGTGCTTTCGCCGTCGCGGTTCTGGCGAAAGATGTCACTCACGATTTTTGCCCCCTGAAGGAGGTTCATAGCTAGCGAGCCAATTAAAATCAGTGTAGTCTCATCAATCATGTTGGAGTAGAGACAGCAGCAGGGCAGGTAGTGCTGTCTCACGTTTGAGGAAAAGATCCTTGCGCAGGTAGTGGATGCGAGGATTGGCAAACTCAAACACCCACGGCAAGCCGGTCAGCGCGGCAATCTGACCGTCGTAGTGGCATAGCAAAAACTGGATCGTATCAGGCGGGTCGCTTTTGGCTAGGCGCAAATCCGATAGCACGATGTCGGCAGATGCTAGTGCTGGTTCCGCGTCTACGAGGCTCGAAAACTGGCGCACATTGGTAAACCCGTTGTCCCGTAGCGTTAGCAGTACACCGTACCGCGTAGCTTCGTCGTCCTCGATATGGACAATCGCCACGTGGTTATATGTTGCTGGCGATGTCACGAGGTAAAGCCACGTATTGCCAGTGCAACAAGCACAACACCCCCAACCCACTTCACCGTTGTCGGTATGCCAAGGGCGGGCACGCTAGGCGTCGGCTGCGCGGGTGGCTGGGCCGGTACAGAGGGCGGCGGGATCGCTTCAGGCGGCTCGTACGTGACCGGCGCATCGGAATAGCCATCATATACCTCACGGTCCACGACCGGCGGCGGTGCAGGCACATCCGTAAAATGATCCGGAAATGGTGGATCAGAAAGTGATGGGTCAGGATACGGGGGCTCCTCCGGAGGCAGCGGGCGCGGATCGAAGTCTTCATCCCCATCAATATCCAGATAGCGTTCGTCAAACGGTCCCAGCTTAGGGTAATCCGTCTCATCGGTGTAGCGGGCCATGTCATCCTCTTCAGGTTCAGGTTCATCGGGAAGGCGGGCAAGGACGGGCGCGACGTCGGCCAAGCTGTACCCCTGATAGGGCGGCTCGCCCCGCTGGGCGGCTTCTAGAACGACGACCACCGAAAAGAGCAGTTCATAAGCTTCCACGCCGCCCATGCCGTCAGCGGCTTCGTACTGCGCCGCTACGCCCTGCAAATTGGGTACAAACCGGGCAGCGGCATCTTCAAGGACGTAGGCGGCCCACTCTGTTGCCATCAGTTCATCGGCGCGGGCAGCAATGACCGCAGCGATAGCGGGACCAAACGTTGGAATCAATGCCTGATCACCTGCAATCGTCGCCAACTCCGCCGCGTAGACGGCGGCCACTTGGGAGACGGCCACAGCCAATCGGGCATCGCCAGCGGCAAGCGCTCCTTCGCGCAGCACACCGAGTATGTCCCACGTCGCCATCTCATCCGGCGTTGGCATCAGCCCCGCGATGTAGGCGTCCCATCCGCCGCGTTCGATCCATGCGTTGTAGTCTTCCGGATGGTTTGCCTTGATGCGTTCCATCTCAGCTAGCAAGGCCGACCCGTCGGCAAAACGCTGCTGCGCTTCGGATGTGATGAGCTGATCCATCGTCAGCGTGCCGCCGCGAAGCAGCGCGTTCATCCGCTTTTGGTCCGCCTTGTACCACGCGATCAGCGGCGCGGCACGCTCGGTCCACACGCCAAAGAAGGCAGCGAGACGAGGCGCTGTAGCGCTAAAGGGGAAGCCACCGGCTATGTTCATTAACGGAGTAAAGACGCCGCTAACTTGGGCGCTGTACTGTTGCCATGTGCGGGCTGTGATCATGACGTCTTCTTCCAGTTAAGGGCAAGGAACAGGATCGAGGCCGCGAAGCCGACGCCGGTCGCCACCTTCTCGAAGGTGCTCCACGAGGGCGTGACCATCGGCGGACCGGGCAAGGGGCTTGGCTGGGGCGTATCGACAACTGGCGTGGGCGGCGTCGGGGTAGGTGGCACGCCTGTGGTGCCGCCGCTGCTGCTATCGCCGCTGCCACCTGGTAGGCTATCTAGCAAACGCTGAAGCTCCTGCGTAAGGGTCTGTGCGCTGTCAAGTAGGGCGGTATCGCGTT
>CAYYHN010000877.1:0-2263 GCA_964471245.1 uncultured Rhodothermaceae bacterium
TCATGGGTTCGATGCACATAGTCAAACCCTGCTTCATCTTCTTCCCTTTCCCACGATCGCCATAGTTGGGCACTTGCGGATCTTCATGCAGCTTCCGGCCAATGCCGTGCCCCACAAGGTCGCGCACGATGCCATACCCGTAGCCTTCGCAGTGCGTCTGGATGGCGCTCGAAATGTCGCCTATGCGGCGGCCGTGTATAGCCTCGTCCACACCCAACATCAGCGCCTCGTATGTGACGGCACAAAGGCGTGCGTCTGCCTCGGACAACGTGCCGACTGCAAAAGTAAAGGCGCTGTCGCCGAAGTAGCCATCCAACTTGACTCCGCAGTCGACGGAGACGAGGTCACCTTCCTTGAGTTGGTAGGTGTCGTTCGGTATGCCATGCACGATCACATCGTTGACAGACGTACAAAGCGTTCCGGGGAACGGCGGTGCGTTCGGGATCTTGTAGCCTTTGAATGCTGGGATGGCCCCGCGGGCGCGCACAAACGCCTCAGCGACCTTGTCCAGTTCGAGGGTTGTTACGCCGGGTTGGATAAGCTTCGCCACCTCAGCAAGCGTCCGACCTACGAGGTCGGCGCTACGCCGCATCTTCTCTATTTCGCGTCTGCTCTTAAGGTGGATCATAGCGTTCTCCAGTTCCGCCGGGTTAGACGCGGCGGCCGCGCATACGGCCGCTCTTCATGAACCCATCGTAGTGGCGCATCAGCAAGTGGCTCTCGATCTGCTGGAGCGTATCGAGTGTCACGCCGACCAAGATCAGCAAGCTGGTCCCCCCGAAGAACGTCGCAAAGCTCTGCGACTGCGCGAGGCCAAACTGCACGACGATAGCGGGCATGATTGCTACGAAGCCGAGGTAGATCGAGCCGGGCAGCGTGATACGCGTCAGGATGTTATCGAGGAACTCGCTCGTTTGCTTGCCGGGGCGAATGCCAGGGATAAAACCGCCTTGACGCTTCATGGTATCCGCCATCTCCTTCGGATTGACCGCGATGGCCGTGTAGAAGTAGGTAAAGAACACACAGATCACGAAGAAGATCGCCGAGTAGCCCCAGCCGAAGATATCCGAGAACGTCGCCCCAAACGACTGCATTGCCGGACTGTCCGGGAAGAACGACGCGATCGTCGCCGGGATGAACATGATTGACTGAGCGAAGATGATGGGCATAACGCCCGCAGCGTTTACACGTATAGGTAGGTACTGCGTCGAACCACCGTAGACTTTACGCCCCACAACACGCTTGGCGTACTGCACCGGGACTCGCCGCATCCCTTGTGTTATGAGCACGATGCCCGCGGTAATGAGCGCAAAGACACCGATCTCAAGCAAGAAGATGAACAGGTTGTCCGAGAGGCTGAATTCGTTCACGACGGCGTTCGGCAAGAAGGCGATAATCCCGATCATGATGATCAACGAAATCCCGTTCCCGATACCGTTCTCTGTGATGCGCTCACCGAGCCACATACAAAGTACCGTTCCCGTCGTCAGTACAATGACCGTACTCACCATAAAGAATGTATCGCCGATAACGATGGCCGAACCGGTTGCGCCGAAGCGCAGGTTGATGGCGTAGCCAATCGACTGGAGTGCGGTGATACCGACAGTACCGTAGCGGGTTAGCTGTGTGATCTTTCGCCGCCCTTCTTCGCCTTCACGCTGGAGCTTCTGGAAGTACGGCACCACTGCGCCCATCAGCTGGATGATAATCGATGCCGTGATATAAGGCATGATGCCCAAGGCAAAGATTCCAGCTTGGCTGAAGGCACCTCCCACAAAGAGGTCAATCAGGCCAAAGAAGTTGTTGGGGTCGCTGCTGGCATTGATGTCGGCAAGCACCTGAGCATCGATGCCTGGCAGCGTGATGTACGCACCAAGGCGATACACGATGAGGATCCCTAACGTGTAGAGAATCCTGCGCCGTAGCTCATCGATTTTCCAGATGTTCCGGAGGTTTTCGGAAAAGCTGGCCATAGTAACCTAGGATTGGTGCCTTATAAAAAGCACGGTGGGATAGCAAACCAAACACCCGGAAGCCGCTTTGCATCCGGGGTCTGAAACTTATGCGAGGACGTTGGCTTGGCCGCCAGCAGCTTCAATCTTGCTGCGCGCCGAGCCGCTGAAGGCATGTGCCGTTACGGTTAGCGCTGTCGACAACTCACCGCCGCCCAAAATCTTGACGCGGTCGTTTTTGCCAACAACACCGGCGGCAACGAGTGCTTCAGGTGTGATCGCCCCTGCATCAAGCGTGCCAGCCTCAACAA
>CAYYHN010000878.1:0-2259 GCA_964471245.1 uncultured Rhodothermaceae bacterium
ATTAGATTTAGATAACACCCCTGGCCTAACCAACAACTTTGATCCAAACCAAAAATACCCGCTGATTCTGGAGATCCACGGCGGCCCCTTCGCAAACTACGGCTGGCGATTCTCCGCTGAAGTGCAACTGATGGCGGCGGCGGGATACGTCGTCCTTTACACCAACCCACGCGGTAGTACCAGCTACGGCCAAGATTTTGGCAATGCCATCCACCATGCCTACCCCGGCTACGACTACGACGACCTCATCTCCGGCATCGACGCCGTCATCGAAAAAGGCTATGTGGACGAGGACAACCTCTTCGTCACAGGCGGTAGTGGCGGCGGCGTGCTGACCGCGTGGATCGTAGGCAAGACGGACCGCTTTCGCGCAGCCGTCGTGCAGAAGCCCGTCATCAACTGGTACAGCTTCGTTCTCTACGCCGACAACCCCGCATTCTTCTACCGCTACTGGTTCCCCGGTCCGCCGTGGGAGCACGCTGAGCATTACATGGCCCGCTCGCCCATCTCTCTCGTCGGCAACGTCACCACGCCGACCATGCTCATCACGGGCGAAGTCGACTACCGCACACCCATGCCCGAGACCGAGCAGTACTACGCCGCGCTGAAAATCCGTGGCGTTGAAACGGCGATGGTCCGCGTACCCGATGCCGCACATGGGATCGCCGCACGCCCCAGCAACCTTGCCGCAAAGGTTGCCTACATCTTGTCGTGGTTTGAACAATACCGCACGACAGAATAACCACGCAAGCGCATACGGAACTCGGCAAACCCTTGCTGGGTCGTACGCATGCCGCCCTCGTAGCTCAGGGGATAGAGCAACGGTTTCCTAAACCTGAGTTATCTTTTTCGTAAGTATTTGTTTTTATTTAGGTTATAAAAATAGAAAAAAGGGCACTCACCCATCATTCACCCAATTCTAGGAAATAGTGCCCTCTATTTGAAGATGGCATTGGCCTCTTCAGCATAGGCTGTTGGCCCCACCGAGGCATAGATTAGCGTGGTTTCATAGTCCCTATGGCCCATCCAGACCTGCACCTGCTGAATGGGGATGTGATTGCGCACACACCACGTCCCGAACGTCTTGCGCAGGCTATGGAATTTCGTCTTGGGATTCACCCCTGTTAGCTCCTTGTGTCTGCGAAAGTACTTGTTCGCAAGGCTGGTGCTGAAGGGTCTACCGCGCTGACCGACAAAGACTGTCTCGTTCGGATCATTCGTGCGGCGCTTCCCCTGTCGCACATCCAGAATACGACGGGCTGCATCAAAGATCGGAACGGTGCGCTCCTGCCACGTCTTAAGTGTGTAGTCGCCGTAGCCCCGGAGCATAAATTCATTCTCGCCTACGTCGCGCCAACGTAAGTGCCGGATCTCATTGATGCGCATACCCGTCGCCACGGCGAACTGAACAAGATCGTAGAACCAGTAGGGATCCTTTGCTCTTTGGTGTGACGTATTTGTGTCAGCCTCGTGCTTGATGCTGGCAACGAATCGCTGGAACTCATCCTCCGTAAAAAACTCAGGCAGCTTGCGTGTGGTGCGCGGCTTCTGGACCTTGGCGAGCGGCGACTCTTCCATGTATTTGTTCTCGATGCACCACGCAAAGAACGCTGCGAGCCGAATGTAATAGCCGCGCCTTGTGTCCTGTGCTATGTCGCGCCTGCGAACAAATGCATCCACATCCTTCTGCTTCGTCTTCCATACCGTCTGCGTACTTGAGTATTCGCGGTAGAATAGCCTAATGATCCTAAGCTTGTCGTCGATGGTGTTGTCCTTGTGTACACCCTTCATTGCTTGCGCGTAGTGCGCCATTACTTTTTTGGCCCGCGCAGTCGTTGCCTTGGGCTTGTCGCGGTCAAACAGGGCGTCTAGGTCGCCACTACACTCGTCCAGCATCTGGTAGGCCCTGCGGCGTGCACGGATAACAGACTCGGTTCGCAGGCTCCACGCTTTACGCCTCTTGCCCGTATTTATGCGCACGTACCAAAAGCGTCCCCCGGTCTGCTGAAAGATGTGCATGCCGGGGGCAATCTCTTCACTTTTTGCCATTTAATCCCTCCCCCGAAAGTGATCTAGGAAACGCTCATTCCACTCCTCGAAGTCCTTCTTGTCAATTACAAAGGGTGCTGTGCGGGACATGCCCAGCTTAACTAATGGGATCTGCGGCGGGCTCGCGTTTAAATTGGGGCCAATGTTTGACATAATCCACTTGCGGCCCATTCCTGTCATTTTCATTACGTCGGTGATCTTGTACCAACG
>CAYYHN010000879.1:0-2250 GCA_964471245.1 uncultured Rhodothermaceae bacterium
CAGACGTTGATTTCGCCTCCCCTAACCCGTCTGATTTTTCCTATATTCCGCTCCCCACGTTTTGGATCAGCATTCTTCCTTGTGCTGATTTCTGCTCGATGTATCCTAGCCCGAGCCCTTTTGCCTTTTCGCTCCCAGCAAGCCCATGCCCAACGTTCAGGCTACAGCCCTCCTGCTCGACATCCAGCGTGGCGGCCCGGAAACCATTGCTGCGCTCTTTCCTTACGTCTACGACGAACTCCAGCGTCTCGCACGCTCGCAACTGCGCCGCGAACGCGCCGACCACACGCTGAACACCTCTGCACTGGTGCATGAAGCCTACCTCAAACTCATCGACCAGCGCGAGATGGCATGGCAGAACAAGGCGCACTTCTGTGCACTGGCCGCCAGAGCAATGCGACAAATCCTGATCGACCACGCCCGAAAGCACAATGCCGCCAAACGCGGACACGGGCAGCGCGGCGTCACCCTCGAAGATCATCATGGTTTGGGGTCAAGCGATTCGGAACAACTTTTGGCGCTTGATGAAGCCCTCACAATGCTGGGTAAACAAAATGAGCGCATGGCCCGCGTGGTTGAATGCCGCTTCTTTGGTGGGATGAATATGGAAGAGACTGCCACGGCCTTAGGTACATCTAAACGCACGGTCGAGCGTGAGTGGACGCGCGCGAAAGCGTACCTCGCTGTCATGCTAGAAGATGCCTAATTGCCGTCGCCTCCGTCAGATTTTTGCGAGCTACGCGGCGGACTTTCAGCGTCACCCACGCTTTCACTATCAAGCATGCCCTCTCCACAGCGTAAATCGATCCCTTTATGCCCCCGCCGGAAGAGAACTGGATTCAGCTAGACAAGCTCTTTGAAGCCGCGCTTGATGTAGCCCCCGATGAACGCAGTGCCTTCCTCGACGCGCATTGCCACGATCAACCCAAGCTCCGCGCCAAGTTAGAACGGCTTCTGGCGGCCGTCAATCAATCCGCCGAATACCTCTTCGATCAGCCCCTTGACGCCGCGCTGCCGAGCATGCTTCAAGCGGTCGCGAGTACACCCTACCACACCGCCGACCTCCAACCGGGGCAATCCGTCGGGCCTTACACCGTACGTAAGGAAATTGGCAAGGGCGGCATGGGCACTGTGTTCCTTGCCGAACGCAACGACGAGGCATTCAAGCAACAGGTTGCCATCAAGGTCGTGCGTGCGGGCTTGGCTACCGAGGCCAATGTACAGCGCTTCCGGCACGAACGCCGCATTCTTGCCTCGTTGCAACACCCTAACATTGCACGCCTCTACGATGGCGGTGTCACAGAGGCCAATCTCCCCTATTTTGTGATGGAATACGTCGAAGGCGTCCCCATCACCAGCTATTGCGACGACGCGAAGCTCTCCACACGCGAGCGCCTACGGCTGTTCCGCACCGTGTGTCAAGCGGTTCAGTATGCTCACCAACACCTCGTCATCCACCGCGACCTCAAACCCGCCAACATCCTCGTCACGCCCGAAGGCAACGTCAAGTTGCTCGATTTTGGGATCGCAAAACTGCTGGAAGAGGATGAAGATGCCGGCGTAGTACAAGAGCCACTTACTCGTACCGGCATGCTGCTGATGACACCGGAGTATGCTTCACCGGAACAAGTGCGCGGAGACGCCATCACGACAGCCTCGGATGTGTATGCGCTGGGCGTTTTGCTCTATGAATTGCTAACAGGCCATCGGCCGTACCAGATGAGCAGCCGGCTGCGACATGAGTTGGCACGCATCATCTTAGAAGAAGAGCCCACAAGCCTGAGCACGATTATCGGCGAGACGCGCTCGGACTTGACGCCGGAGACGATCACGGCGGCACGCTCCACAACGCTAAACCAGTTGCGACGCACACTGCGTGGCGACCTTGACCGTATCGTGCTGAAGGCCTTACGCAAGGAGTCTGAACGCCGCTACAGCACGGTTTCAGACTTTGCTGAGGATGTGCGGCGGTATTTACTAGGGCTGCCCGTGTCGGCACAGCCCGATGCGCTGCGCTACCGGATGCGCAAGTTTGTACAGCGCAATCGCGTAGGCGTGGGCTTCGCAGGGGTCTTGGCCCTAACGATCGTAGGCTTTGTGGGGGCCTTGGCACTTCAGCAGGCTGAAACAGCCAGCGAACGCGACCGCGCGCAACTAGAAGCTACGAAGGCGACCGCCGTTACGGACTTTCTGCTGAGCCTATTCGAAGCAGCCGATCCGGCCAACTCGAAAGGGGCTGATGTGACAGCG
>CAYYHN010000880.1:0-2249 GCA_964471245.1 uncultured Rhodothermaceae bacterium
GTCGGTCGCGTGTCGGTGCACGATGTCGAAGATCCGCAGACGGGCGAGATGATCGTCGAGGCCAACGACATGATCGATGAGCGCATTGCTGCGCGGATCGCTGAAACGTCGCTCGAAGAAGTCGAAATCCGCTCGGTACTGACGTGTGAGTCGCGTCGTGGGTGCTGTGCGCTTTGCTACGGTCGTAACCTCGCTACGGGTCGCCTCGTTGAGGCGGGCGAAGCGGTGGGTGTGATTGCAGCACAGCCCATCGGTGAACCGGGCACGCAGCTTACGCTCCGTACCTTCCACGTGGGTGGTACTGCCAGCCGCATCTCGGCCGAAAGCACCATCCAGACCAAGTTTGCTGGTCGGGTTGCCTTCGAGAACCTGCGTACGGTTACGCTCGACCACGGCGACGAGCCACGCGAGACTGTGCTATCGCGTCAGGGTGAGATCCGCGTGGTGAACCCCGAAGATGGTCGTCAACTGATCTCGTACATCATCCCTTACGGTGCTGAAGTACTGGTGGACGAAGGCCAGATGGTGGAGAAGGGAGCCGTCTTCGCAAGCTGGGACCCCTACAACTCTGTCATCCTTTCGGAAGTCAGCGGTACGGTGGCGTTCCAAGACATCATCGAAGGCACGACCTACCGCGAGGAGTCGGATGAGCAGACGGGCTTCAAAGAGAAGGTCATCACGGAAACGCGCGAGCGTAACCTGACGCCAGCCATTCTTGTGGTCACGGCCGATGGCACGACGCGTGAGTACACGCTGCCGGTGCGCGCGCGTATCCAGATCGACGAAGGCGATGCCGTGCAGGCCGGTCAGGTGCTGGTTAAGCTGCCACGCCAGTCGGCCAAGACCCGCGACATTACGGGTGGTCTGCCACGTGTGACGGAACTGTTCGAAGCACGTACGCCGAGCGACACGGCGGTCGTGAGCGAAATCGACGGGATTGTCTCGTTCGGTGGTCGTAAGCGCGGTTCGCAGGAAGTGATCGTCACCAGCCGCGATGGCTCGGAGGCGCGCACGTACCTCGTCTCGCTGTCGAAGCACTTGCTCGTGCACGAGAACGACTACGTCCGTGCTGGCGATCCACTGTCGGACGGTCAAATCGCGCCGCATGACATCTTGCACATCCTCGGTCCACGCGCTGTTCAGGAATACCTCACCAACGAGATTCAGGAAGTCTATCGTCTCCAAGGTGTGGGTATCAACGACAAGCACATCGAGTGCATCGTGCGTCAGATGATGCAGAAGGTGCAGGTCCTCGACTCGGGCGACACCACATTGCTGGAAAACTCGAAGGTCGACCGCTTCCTCTTGCAGGAACTCAACGACAACCTCTACGACAAGTTTGTTGTGACGGACTCGGGCGACTCCGGGCTCCAGATCGGCGACATCGTAGACCGTCGTCGTCTGCGCGAAGTGAACTCAGACATGAAGCGCCAAGATCTGAAGCAAGCTCAGGTGCGCGAGACGCAGCCCGCCGTGGCCCAGCCAATCCTGTTGGGTATCACACAGGCCGCCCTCTCGACCGAGTCGTTCATTTCGGCGGCTTCGTTCCAAGAGACCACGAAGGTGCTTACGTCGGCTGCTATCAAGGCGCAGTCGGACCCGCTCTACGGGCTGAAAGAGAACGTGATCGTTGGCCACCTCATCCCAGCGGGGACAGGGCAGCGCCGCTTCCGCGATCTCGTCGTCGGTTCGAAGAAAGAGCTGGCCGAGTTGCAAGCTGCGCTCAACCCGAGCGGCGACGGTGCGAGCAGTGCCGTCGGCACGCTGACGCCATAAGCGTTTGACCTAACCTAATACACGAAACGCCCCGGTCGCTTCACTGCAGCCGGGGCGTTTTGCATTTAGGCTTGTCCTTTGTTTAATACGCGCCTCCGCTAGGTCGATACGAACCAAAACAACAGTTTAGAACGAAGCGAGGCAAACATGGCAAAAGTAATCGCGGGTGGAATTGTATTGGTAGTCGCATTAGGCGCAGCCGTGCTAGCGGGGCCGCAGAGTGCTACGTTTGTGGACCTTCCTGCGCTTGGCTTTGTGTTGCTGTGTACGGTGGCGGCTTATCTGATCACGCTTGGGCTCTGCGAAACAGTGCCGCGGCCCTTAGCAAGAATCGCAGCGCTTGGTTCCGCAGCAAGCGCTGCTTGGGCCTCGGGCGTCGTGGGCACCCTCATTGGTGTCATCCAAGTGCTGAGTGATGCTTCGCCTGCATGGGGCATGGACGTGTGGACGAGTCTCGCCGCCATTTGTTTAGT
>CAYYHN010000881.1:0-1370 GCA_964471245.1 uncultured Rhodothermaceae bacterium
TCCGCCAGCAAGCGTGTGCGTGCCTCGCGGTAGATAAACGAGAACAGTTCGCTCGCGTTGGCAAAATGAATCACGGCATACGTAATGCCTTGCTGCCCCACCTTCACGCGCTCCACCTCGTACGTGAGCATCGTACGGAAAATCTCGGCAGAGACCGTGCCTTCCACGTCGTTGAGCGAACGCACGCCTGCATCGACACCTGTCAGTGCTTTCTCTCGGCCTTTGTTGGTGAGCTCGTACCGCTTAAACACACGCTTGGTGAGGTGTTCGGCTTGCGTCTCGGTGCCACACGTGAAGCATTGCGCCTTCAGGTACGGAGCCTGCGACACATGCCCGTTCACACACGTGAAAATGCTCGACGGCTTGTCGTAGTCCACGCCGATGTGGTTGAGCTTATGCTGGCACTTCGGGCACACCAAGTCATCCACGCTGAGGTTATCCTCGAAGTCGGATACCGGGCCTACGTACGCGCATCGGAAGTGGTGAATCAGCGGCTCTTCCGTTACGTTCGGCGTATTACACTCCGGGCAGACCTCGCGGAGGTGAATGTGAGCATCCGAGCAGGTGCTGCACACATACCATGCATCCACGAACTCGCCCACGACGAGTTGCTCTTGCTCGGCAAGCGCCAACGCCTCCTGCGTTTTCTGCTCATTATGAAATGGGAAGTTGATGTCGAGAATGGGGTAGGCGTAGCCGAGCTTGGCCGTACGCAATGGCAGCGGCTCCAAAACCGACTGCCCACGACTCACCATGTACCGCAGCATCTTGGTGAGGGTGCTGTCCTCGAAGCTAACCGAGTGCGCCCGTTCAAAGGCTTCCTCCTGCCGCACGATACGCCGAACTTTTGCAGCGGCATCGGCCAAATGGTCTAAGCTGTGAATGATGCCATCCGTCAAGGCTGGGGCATAGCCCGGCAGTTCGTCGTAGTCTTGGTGAACGAAGACAGGCTTTAGGTAGATGGCGCGGTCGCTGTGCCGCCGGATTGGCCTGACGATGTCCATCACATGGGGCATCGTTTCGCGGTCGATGATGACGGCATCGACCATGCGCAGGAGTTCAACCTCGAATTCTTCTAACCCCCGAACGACCTCGAACGTGAAATCGCTGTGCCGGATCTGCGTGCTGCCTGCTGCAATCCATCCATCGGTGTGGACCACATCGGGACCCATCGCAACGCCTCTGGGATCCGCTAGGTCACCTTCAGAGTTCACCAGCACCCCACTAGGCCGTGCCACGTTGGGCGCAGCTTCATGCCGACGAATAGCTGGGCGATCTGGACGTAAGGAAGAATTTGCAAGCATGGTGCAAACAGGTTACCACACACAAAGGAGGTAGAATCGCCACTTCGACACTTTCAGGCGTGTCGT
>CAYYHN010000881.1:1380-2246 GCA_964471245.1 uncultured Rhodothermaceae bacterium
CCACGTGCGACTCTCTTCGACGGTGACCGGGTCGATCTCAGCTAGGATGAAGGCGTCAGGTTCCAGTTCGAATGGCTCGCCCACCACTTCCATTTCAGGCGTGGCCAGCCGCCGAATGCGGCCGAGGGTCTCTTCACCGTTAGCATGATGAATACGTACTACATCCTCCTCGCGCAGGTGCTCAGCATCCAACTGGGGAAAAACAGCCCGGATGTAGACGAGCTCGTCGCTTTCAAGTAGAATACTCAGTACGCGCTCTGATGCGAGCACCGTCTCGGATGGCTGCCAATAGATGTCGCCGATGGTACCCCGGACTGAAGCATGGTAGGTCTGGGCCAATGCGTCCGATGCGACGGCGTTATCGCCGTGCTGGATCTGACGCAACCGCCACCGTCCTGAGCGCAAAGCTTGTGCCTCACGTTCGAGGGCTTCCACCTCTGCGGCCAATGTCTGTTGCCGGCGTTGCGCTTCCTGTAGTTCGTCGGCGGTGTGCAAGTCGAGGTACACGCCGCGCTGAATCCGCTCGGTGTGCGCCGTTGCTTCCTCGTAGAGACGGCGCTTCTTATCGCGCTCGATCAAGGTTAACGTGATGCGTTCTTCCAGCTTGAGGCGGTCGGCCTCCCAAGCGAGGGCGGCCGAAGCGCGGCGACGAGTAGCTTGCTCCACGTCGTCGGCGATGACATAGCGAAAGAGTGGCGCACCCTCAGATATGGAGGCTCCCGATTCCGCTTCATAGGACAGAATCTGTACGTCCGACGAAAAACGAACGTCGAAACGACCGGTTACGATGCGACCTGTGGTCTCTACGTAGAACACGTCGTGCGCAATGTACCAGCCCAGCACCAGCGTGATACCTCCCAACAGCG
>CAYYHN010000882.1:0-2244 GCA_964471245.1 uncultured Rhodothermaceae bacterium
TGACGACCTCCACCGCTTCTGGTTGGTCGCCGATGCGCACTTGCGGTTGAATGACGCGGTCGTCTCGCGGGACTGGATGGTACGCGAACTCGCCCGCAATGCGGCGTGCTTCGAGCAGCACGGCTTCGGGCAATGGGCCGTCTGTCGCAAGCACGACCACCTACTCATTGGCTTCTGCGGCTTCCGCTTCTTCGATGAAACGGCCGAAGTACAGCTCCTCTTCAGTTTTGGTCACGCGCATTGGAGCGAGACGCTCGTCCTCGAAGCCACACGTGCCATGATCGCCTTCGGTTTTCGCGAGCAGGGCTTCGACCAAATCATCGCCTGTGCCGACCCGCCCAACCATGCAGCCATTCGCCTGCTGGAGCGCGTCCATATGCGCTACAGTGACCGCGCCATCGTCAACGGCTATGACGCCCTCTATTACGCTCTCGAACGCAGCGCGTGGCACGAAGAACACCTCCCCTATCGTCGGGTGGCATAAACGGGTGCACAGGTTGTGCGGATGTATATCACGCATGTCTGACGCGTCTCTCCATTTCCCTTAAAGGTTTGCGGGTTTCAGTCGAAACTAGAGAAGACTCCAGCTTCCTTTCCTTTCCGTCGGCGCAGTGGAAACGACGGCCTGCCCCACCACGGACTATGATCAGCATATTTGATAACATGACTGCGATGCTCATTGGAGGCGTGGTCCTGCTGATTCTTGTTACAGTGCAACAACGCTCGTCCGAATTGGGGGTCGAGCAAACGGCCATTTATGTGGCCAAGCAGCAATCGCTGGAGTTTGCAGAATGGCTCGAAGACGATATCAACAAGCTCGGCATGAACTTCGATAGCACAGCCGTCCGCTTTGCGCTGCCCGTTCAGTCAGGCGGTAACACCACGTCGTTTGAATTTTACCAAGACAGCCTGAACATTGCTGTCACCCCTATCGACACGGTGCGTATCGAGACACGCTATCAACTCAATGCAGCCTCTACAGCGACGATCGCGGACTCCACGGTGCAGCTCTACCAACTTGTGCGCGAGACGCGTGTGGAGAATGGCTTCGGTGGCTGGACGTCGTGGGCCGAAGATGGGAGAAGTCCGGGGCTATTAACCTACTTCGAAATTGAGCTTCTGAATCTGAGTGGCCAAGTGGTGGCAGTCGAAAACCAGACATCCTTTGTGCGTATGGCGTTTTCACTTGCTCCACCATTCCAGTCGAACAAACAATACCTCACCCAACTGTCATGGGGTACGACGGTTAGTCTTCGCCCCTACTGATCCTGCCGTAGGCTTCAATCCTTTTCACATACACATACGGTATGCATTATGGGCAAGGCCATGTTCCTTGTTGTCATTGCGTTTGGCCTCTACGTGGGTACTACCCAAGTGGGTTCGCAAGTGAAAGCAGTGGAAACGACTACTGAACAAACAGACTACCAAGAAAAGGTGCTCGCACGCACGATTGCCAACTCGGCGCATTCCGTGGCAAAGCATGCTATCGAGAATGCAGGGGCAGGTATCGAACAGGCAATGGCGGCGATCAATGGCACGCTTGAAGGAGGCGGGCCTGATCCGGACGGTGTCTTGCAAGGCATCCATCAAGGTGGCACGTACGATATCCATGCCACCATGTTGGACACAGAACTCTTGGGCTTAACGATCACTGGCTTTTTTGGCGACGCTGAATACACAATGGAGTCCGTTGAACGCATCGAAACGGTTGAGTTACCCGACTGCGTCGAGTGCGACTGGACCTACGAGTGCACGACCGTATCTGGCCCAAACTATGTGGACATTTCTGGTATTGGGATGGGCACAGGCGGCGCGATGACCAACAACCCAGCCACTTTGGCTGTGGTAGACTCCACAACGGTGTTCGGCATCAAAGCACAAGTTGGAGCCCGTGTTAACCAAGTCAATACGGTCAACTTCCTCACGAACACCGGCGAATCCGCTAGCCTATCGACGCCCTCTGCGCAAGGCGCGCACAACATGGGCATCTACGAAACGTGGTTCGATCCAACGTCTTCGGTCGAGGTCACAACCACAACGCACGGTGCCGGTGGGCCTCGTGGCTTTGTCCTCTATACGCACCGTCGCCAACCGGGAGCCATGTTCAGCGAAGGCCGCTACCTCGACATTCGCCTTTACCACTACGGCCACAGCGAATACTTCACGATCCCGGAATCCGACCAACCACGCACGGTGTATGTGGACTTCGTGATGTTCGACAAAAACGATGATGGTCGCGTAGTC
>CAYYHN010000883.1:0-2230 GCA_964471245.1 uncultured Rhodothermaceae bacterium
TGGTACTGCATGTCCTCTCGTTCCGCTTCGGCACGTACTACGAAACCGTAGTCGATGGTACACAGATGCGCGACATTGCACGGCTGCTCGAAGAGAAGATGCAAAGCCCGCTCTACGCGTTTGGCTACACTGGCGCGATGCTGCTGTTGGCGATTCACTTGCGCCACGGCATCTGGAGCGCCTTCCAGTCGCTTGGGGCGACCAACCCCCGCTTGACACCCGTTATCTACTCGGTCGGCGGTGTGCTGGCAGTCCTGATGGCGCTTGGTTTCCTTGTTCTTCCGCTGTACATCTACTTTACTGCATAGAGGTGCTCGTCCATGATCCTTGAATCAAAAGTCCCACCCGGGCCGCTGGCCGATAAGTGGGAGTATTACCGAAACAATTGCAAGCTGGTCAACCCGGCGAACAAGCGGAAGCACAACATTTTGGTCGTAGGCACGGGCCTCGCCGGTGCTTCGGCCGCCTCGACGCTGGCTGAACTGGGCTACAACGTGACGGCGTTCTGCATTCAGGACTCCGCCCGCCGCGCCCACAGCATTGCAGCGCAGGGGGGCATCAACGCTGCCAAAAACTACCCAAATGACGGCGATACCGTTTGGCGGTTGTTCTACGATACCATCAAGGGGGGCGACTACCGCTCGCGTGAGGCCAACGTGCATCGCCTCGCCGAGGTGTCGAACAACATCATCGACCAAGCCGTGGCGCAAGGTGTGCCGTTTGCCCGCGAGTACGGTGGTCTGCTAGCGAACCGCTCGTTTGGTGGTGCGCAAGTCTCGCGTACGTTTTATGCACGTGGGCAGACGGGGCAGCAACTTCTACTGGGTGCCTATCAGGGGTTGAGCCGCCAAGTGCAACGCGGTAAAGTGAAGATGTTGCCGCGCCGCGAGATGCTCGATCTCGTCGTCATTAATGGCCGCGCACGTGGCATCATCGTGCGTAATCTCGTGACAGGTGAGTTAGAGCACCATTCTGGCGATGCTGTGTTGCTGTGCACGGGCGGTTATGGCAATGTCTATTACCTGTCGACGAACGCGAAAAACTCGAATGTGACGGCCGCATGGCGTTGTCACAAGCGCGGTGCGTACTTCGCCAATCCGTGCTATACGCAGATTCATCCGACCTGTATTCCGGTCTCGGGCGACTACCAATCTAAGCTGACGCTGATGAGTGAGTCGCTGCGGAATGACGGACGTGTGTGGGTGCCGAAAAAGAAAGGCGACAACCGTCCGCCGAGCCAGATTCCCGAAGACGAGCGCGACTACTACTTGGAGCGTAAGTATCCAAGCTTTGGTAACCTCGTCCCACGCGATGTCGCCTCGCGCAACGCTAAGTATGCAACTGATGAAGGGCTTGGCGTTGGCCCAACCAAATTGGCGGTCTACTTGGACTTCCGTGATGCGATCAAGCGTGACGGTGAGGACACCATCCGTGCACGCTACGGCAACCTCTTCGAAATGTACGAGCGCATCACGGACGACAACCCGTACCAAGTGCCGATGCGCATCTACCCGGCCGTGCACTACACGATGGGTGGCCTGTGGGTAGATTACGATCTGCAGAGCACCATTCCCGGGCTTTTCGTGCTGGGTGAAGCCAACTTCTCGGATCACGGTGCCAACCGCCTTGGTGCAAGCGCCCTCATGCAGGGCTTGGCCGACGGCTACTTCGTGATTCCTTACACGCTTGGCAATTTCCTCGCCAACCACCGCCCAGATGGCCTCACGAACGAGCACGAAGCCTTTGGGCAGGTTGCCAGCGAGACAAACGTCCGCATCCAGAAGTTGCTCAACATTAAGGGCAAGCGCACCATCATCGATTTCCACCGCACGCTTGGCAAGATCATGTGGGACGAAGTCGGCATGTCGCGCAGCGCTGAAGGCCTCAAGCGAGGCATCAAGCAGATTCAGGATCTGCGCAGCGAGTTTTGGGAGAACGTTTTTGTGCCGGGCGAAGCAGCGACGTACAACAAGTACCTCGAATTTGCAGGCCGCGTGGCAGACTTCATGGAACTCGGTGAGTTGATGGCTCTCGATGCCCTCAACCGCGAGGAGAGTGCAGGTGGTCATTTCCGCGAAGAGTACCAGACCGCCGATGGTGAAGCGCTGCGTAACGACGAAGACTTCGCCTATGCTGCTGCATGGGAATACACCGGCGACGTCACCAACCCGAAGCTCAACAAAGAGCAACTCGAATTCGAAAACGTCAAACTCGCAACGCGAAGCTATGT
>CAYYHN010000884.1:0-419 GCA_964471245.1 uncultured Rhodothermaceae bacterium
TGCAGCGCAACGTTGAGCTGGAACGTTTCACCCAACTGGAGGCGAATGGCTTCGCGCGTATACGTTTGGAACCCGATGAACGAAACCGTGACCGTGTAAGGACCGCCTACGCGCATCCCGCGTAGGTTGAACTGACCGTCTAAGTTGGTCGCCGCTCCGTATTGACTGCCGGAAGGCACGTGCACGGCAACGACGTTGGCTCCGGGCAGGGATTCGCCGTTGGTGTCGGTGATGGTGCCGCGCATGCTGGCGGTGGTCACACTCTGCGCCAACGCTGGCACGGCCAGCAGGAGCAAGAGCGTACCCAGCGCACCGAGGCGGGCAAACTGGAAACAAAGCTTCATGGTAGGTTGAGGCTTAGATAGAATGATAGGTTGATTGCTTTCGCTAGGGTGCTGATATGTGCGACACCACATGCG
>CAYYHN010000884.1:429-2219 GCA_964471245.1 uncultured Rhodothermaceae bacterium
CTCGGTGGGCGAGCGGCACGCAGCAAAAGCACCCCAAATTACCTTCGAAACGTTGAGAAACCGTGCAGATCCAATGATTCTTCTGGGTATGAACCAATCTATAACACTGAGATAACCTCTTCTTATTACGTACTTTCCGAATCCACGCCTGAATGCGTTTGCAAGGCCGTATGTGCCGTTTCAAGCTTCTGCACGCTCAACAAGCAGACTTACCATGCCCAAAAAACCCTCGCATCGCTGGTCTCGTGTTGCCCTCGAAATTGCTTCGATTGTATTTGCGGTGCTTGTTGCGCTGGGTACAAACGCATGGTACACGCACCATCAGGAGCAAGCTTTGGTTTTGGATGTGCTTGCCAACGTCCGCGTTGAGTTAGAAACTAACCTAAACGCCGTTCGATCTGCATTGCCCTACCATCAGATGCTGCGCGACACCTTGATGCACGTCATCGAGGAAGGGTCGGTGGATGCGTTTGATTTGCGGGGGGTCTGGCGCGGTGCCCAAGCGCCCGCACTGGAGTCCACTGCCTACGAAACGGCCTCGATTACCCAAGCCTTATCCCTGATGCCGTTCGAAACAGCCAGCACATTGGCCCGCGTCTATCGCGAGCAAGCTGCGCTGAATGCCCTTTTCGACCGCTACCTTGAAGCCATCCTCACCACCGACTCGCGTGACGCCGAACGACTGCTTGGCCTAGTTTCGTTGATGGCGTTCGACATTCTCCTTGGCGAAGAAGCACTCGTCACACGAATTGAGGATACGTTATCCTTTTTGGAGCGCACGAGTTAGCAAAATGTCAACATCTCTATAAAACCTACTCCTGCCGTAGCGCATCAACGGGGTTGCTCCATGCAGCGCGGAGGGCTTGGTAGCTGATGGTGCCCCACGCGACGAGCAAAGTTGCTCCTCCAGCGAGGGCGAAGAGGGTGGCGTCGAGCGGGATGCGGTAGGCGAAGTCTTGCAGCCACACCGAGGCGGCGTAGTAGGCCACGGGTACACCGAGGAGCAAGGCGAGGAGCACGAGCCGCGTGAAGTCGCGGCCTACGAGGAGCAGTACGTCGGATGCAGTCGCGCCGAGCACTTTGCGTACGCCGATCTCTTTGGTGCGCTGCGCCGTCGTGAAGGCGGCGAGGCCGAGCAGGCCCAAGGCGGCGATGAGGAGCGCCAGCGTGGTGAACGCGCTGAACAGCCAGCCCAGCCGGACTTCGGTAGCGTAGAGGTTATTGTGGGCGTCGTCGAGGAACGTGTATTGGAACGGAAAGTCAGGCGAGAAGCGCGCCATCGTGCCTTCTATGAATGCCAGCGTTTCGGGTAGGTCGCTGGGCTGGACGCGCACCAGCAGGCGGGCAAACTGGTTGGGCTCTAGGCGAATTTCCAGCGGCTCGATGGCTTGCTGGAACGGCTGGAAATTGAAGTCGGCGACGACGCCTACGACTTGGGTATTCGTGTTGCGAAACCACTTACCCACTGCGGTCGTCCAGCCAAGTTGCCGCCGCATGGTCTCGTTGATGATCACGACCTTGCTAGAATCATTGACGGTATAGCCTTCAAATCCAGTACCTTCGAGCAACTCTAAGCCGAGTACGTCCACATAGTCGTACTGCGCCCGCGTATTGTACGGCGCGAGGTGGGCACCTTCTGGCGCGCCTTCCCAACGGCGCACGCCGTTCTGCGAATCGATCAGCGTCGGCAGATGCGTCGAGGCAGTGACGCCTGCAATGCCGGGGTGCGTTTGGAGGGCCTGCTTGATGGCCTCGAACTGGGGCCGCAGCGCCCGGTCTTGCACGTCAAC
>CAYYHN010000885.1:0-2213 GCA_964471245.1 uncultured Rhodothermaceae bacterium
TAGCCGGGCAGCAACGACAATCAAATCTCTAATCTTCCGAGTTCTCGTCTAGTGGCCAATAGGCGTCAAGCGCGTCAGCGAGCTGGGATTCATTTCTATGACGAATATTTCGCCATTAACGCCGCATGCCAAACCGTGTGGAACATTCCAGGCCGGTCTGGCTCGCCCACAAAGATGGCCGGCAGCATCGATTTGGCTGACGCGCGGAATCTGATCGCTGATGTAGAGCATGCCGTCGCTGTCTTCTGTTATGTCCATCGGTTTGTAAAATCCTGTCCAGCTGTCCAAGTACACGCCATCGCGGCGGAAGACTTGAATGCGACTGTTTTCGCGATCGGCAACCAATACTTGATTGCGTGCGTTCACCCATACCGAATGTGGTGTGGTGAACTCACCCGGCCCATTGCCAGGACGGCCCCACGTGGAAATGTGGCGACCATCTGTGCCAAAGCGATGGACGGTGGAGTTGCCGTATCCGTCAGCCACGTAAATCTCGCCATCGCTCGTGCCAAACGCGGACGTAGGATGATTAAACGGTGCCTGGAATTGGGGGTGGTGACGATCTCCAATAGCTCGAATGAGCCGCCCATCAGGAGTGCAGATCAAAACCTGATGCGCGTCACGGTCCACCAACAAGACTTGGTCCTCGGTGCCATCTAATCCACCTCGAACAATGTTAATGCCGTGCGGGTCTGCCGCCAGGTCGTCTGGCCAGGATTGCCGCAGCGTACCATCCGGTTCGAATACCAACACCGGCGGACCATGTCGCTGCGCCACGAACAATGCGCCGTCGGAAGCGACAGCCAACGTACTGACAAGTCCCAAGTTCATCCCTTCTGGAAGCTTGCCCCAAAACCGGTCGACCCGATATCGATTGCGTCCGAAGAGCACCTGCTGTTGGTCATGGTCAGTCATTGCGTTGCTCGACTTCAGGCGATTGGTTCCGTGCGGATATGCGAACTAAGACGCAAAGATTAGTACTTGCTCTGCATGGGAGATCAGTGAATTCGCCGTCCTGTACTGCAACCTGTCCATTGACAACAAAACCACGTGTCTTGGTTATTGCCTACTTGATGTCATAACGCCATGCTGCCGGGCTTAGCCGAGTCGCAACGAAGCACGAGAACTAATGATGAGTACACCTTCTGCGTCCGTCGTCGGAGATTACGATCCTGGTCAACCTCGCACGCGAACTTTCTTCGATGCACGTCAGAGTTTTCTAGACGGCACTAGTACGCCGCGCGATTATTTGGAAGAATGCTTGAGCACCATTGATAAGCTCGAGCCAGTAGTGCAGGCGTGGGTGTGTCTCAATACCGATAACGCACGGCTCGCTGCGGACGAGTCGACGGAGCGATATCGTCACGGAAATTCGCTTTCGCCGATCGACGGTATGCCTGTTGGTATCAAGGATGTGTTGCAAACGCACGACATGCCAACGACCCTGGGCAGCCCAATCTTTGCTGGGCGCAACACCGGCATGGATTCTGCTTCGGTCAATGCCTTAAGACTCGCCGGCGCGGTGATTGCAGGCAAGACGGTAACCACCGAGTTTGCCCTGATGGTGCCGGGCCCGACCACCAACCCCTATTCGAAGGATGCCACGCCCGGTGGGTCTTCAAGTGGATCTGCAGCGGCGGTTGGCGCAGGCATGGTACCCGTAGCGCTCGGCAATCAAGTGGTAGGGTCTGTGATTCGACCAGCGGCGTACTGTGCAAACTATGCCATCAAACCAACCCTGGGTGCGTTGCACGGCGGCGAAGGCGCAAGCTGGAGCCAACTGCATGTTGGGGTCCATGCTGGGTCTTTGGAAGACATGTGGGCAGTCGCCCACGAAATCGGTCAACGTGCAGGCGGGGATCCTGGCTATCCCGGATTATATGGCCCGCAAACGCTGGCTCCAGCGAAAATGCCTGATACCCTCATCGTGCTCGAAACGGAAGGTTGGTCGCAGTGCGACGACGACGCCCTCGCGACATTTGATTCACTGTTGCGGCAATTATCAGACCAAGGCGTACGCCTTATTTCACGCAAAGATAATCAGGCGATCGAACGATTCGAGCGGTCAATCGACAACTGCGTGCCGCTAAGTCGGATTTTGTGCAGCTATGAGATTCGCTGGGCTCTACGCGCTTACAAGCGCACCGGCTTGCTGAGCGAGCAACTAGGCGTCTGGCTAAGCATGGCCGAAGCACTGGGTCCTGCTGACTATC
>CAYYHN010000886.1:0-2213 GCA_964471245.1 uncultured Rhodothermaceae bacterium
GCAGATGACATTCCCACTCGGCTCGCTGTACCACGGCACCAAGTTTGCCGTCGAGGGCATCTCCGAGGCACTCAGCTTCGAACTCGCACCCCTTGGCATTCGCGTCAAGATCGTCGAACCTGGCTACATCGCCACCGACTTTGGTGGCCGGTCGTTCGACTTCCAGAACGACGAAAGCCTAACCGAATACCAAAGCGCTGTCGGCGCATTGTTTAAGGCTTTTGTAGCCGCTGCAGCTTCAGGCAACGCGTCGCCAGCCAGCCTCGTCGCTGAAGTCATCTACGAAGCCGCTACCGATACGAGCCTACGTCTACGCTACCGGGCCGGAGCCGACGCTGAGTATCTCCTCACCCAACGCCGCGCCATGGATGAGGATGCATTCGTCGCAATGATACGCGAACAATATGGAGTTGAGGCTGCCTAACACAACCTTGTGCTCTGCGTGGGACACGGTCGCAACAGAGGGGGCGTCAATTCGATGCCCCTCCAGTTGCTACCGCTGCCCCACGAGGAAGACCGCGTTACCGAATAGCATCTGGCCGTTGTACCAGAAGGCGCGGAAAAGCGGGGCATCTAGGAAGTAGACGACGTGGCCCCGGCCCATCTGCTGGACCCCAAACGACAGCGTATCGTCGAAGGAGTCCTTGATCTTGTAGCCGACGAAGCCTGCCATGTGATCTGCGCTATCGAGAACGCCGACGTTCCAGTTGCTGTTGCCTTCGAGCCATGCGTAGGCGCTGCTGCTGCGTTTGAGCATAAACGTACTCTCATCGAAGCCAAAGCCAAGTGGGTGCGTGTTGTCGACGTGGATGCGGTAGATCGCACCGGGTACGTCGTCGGTCACGCCTTCACGGGCGCGCTCACCGTAGCGCCGCTGGACGGGCTCATTCACTTCGTCGTTACCACTGTCGCTGCTCTTGCGCTTGAGCGCGAAGCCATCTTTGCCCGCGAGGAAGCGGGCGGCGCTTTCGAGCGCGATCAGGCGGCCGCCGCTACGTACCCACGCTTTTACATCGTTGAGGCGGCTGTCTGTGAGGACGCTGCCATAACCGCCGTTGGGCAGCACAAGCACGTCGTAGTCGTCGAGGTCAATGCGACTGAGGTCAGACGCATCGAGCATGGTGACGGGATAACCAAGCTGTTGGTCGAAGAAGTGCCAGACTTCGCCAGCGGCATACGACGAAACAGGCGTGTTCGTTAGGACGAGCACCTCGGGTTTCTTGAGGTACGGCACATCGTTCGAGCCAAAGTCGTCTCCGGTGGTCACGAAGCCCGTGCTGGCGGCATGGAGCGGCTGGCGTAAGTCCTCGGCGGCTTCGCGAACGATAGCATCGAAGCGGTCGCCAAGATGTGTGTTGCCCGTGCGTGTGATGAGCAGGGTGCCCCGGTCGAACTGCTGGCCGTCAAGCTCGAACGGATCGGTGGCGTAGCGCAGCTTGATGTCGTGCGCAAGCAAGCGGGCGAGGAACTGCATATCGGTCACGCTCTTCCACTCCGCAAGGTAAGCATACGGCCGTTCCAACTCCGGCGGCGCAGGCAAGGCTCGGCCACCCGGCTCGGCGTCGGGCTCGATGCGCTCGGTGAGGGCGTATGCGTCGAGGTCGTAGATGTACGGCAAAGCCCACGCCGTGATGTCGTAGGTCAACGAGTCGATGATGGTCGTCTCGGGCTCGAACAGCACCTTGGTCAGCACGCCTTTCGGCTGGTAGGCACTGATGACGAGGTCGCCAAACTCGATGTCGAAGCTCTGGTTTTCGCGGCTGGCATAGTGGAGGCCACGGCTGCTGCGTGTCCGGCCTGCGTAGCCAAATTCGATGCCCTGATGGTTCAGGTGCGCTTCGAAGGCCGCAAGCTTGTCGGTATCGTTGGTGCCTTTGATGATAAAGGTCTTGTACTGTCCGGCAGGGTTGTTTTGGGCGCGGTCGTAGTAGGCTTCGAACTCGCTGAGCACGCGGTCGTGGTTGTTGACGGTTGCCTCGATGGTCGAGAGGCCTGTCGTGTAATGGCCTGCAATGCGATCGTTGAGCGTGAGCGTATCGCCCTCGGCCGTGAGGATGCCAACGCCTGCACGACCGGAGCCGCCCTGCTCATACGTCATCCCAATGGCCCCGTTGAACGTCGGCCACGTGTCGCCGTAACCGGGGTAAAAGAGATCGAACACTTGGCGCGTAAAGTAGAGCCAACTTTCTGCGTCGAAGTAGCTTGTGTGGTTC
>CAYYHN010000887.1:0-2211 GCA_964471245.1 uncultured Rhodothermaceae bacterium
TATGATAGGGTATGTTTGGATAGTCTCCTCATTTGACAAGTGGATGAAGTAAATGCCTGCTGGCAATTTGCTCAAGTCAATAGAGAAGCGCCCTGCAGGTGCATGAAGTGAACGTACTTCGCGGCCAAGGACATCAAGAATGAGCACGTCGTGTGCTTCGGGCATGAGTAGTGTAAGGTAGTTGCGTACAGGGTTGGGATAGACCTCGATAGCTGTTGGCAGTGCAGGTGGGGCAATAGAAGTCGAGGTTCCTGTACCCCAAATCTGCTCTAACAGAGCATAACCTTGCGGGTCGTGCGTTTGCAGATCGCTTCGGTTGAAAGGGTAATAGTCATTCTGACCAAAATAAGCCTCAGTGATTTCGGCAAAGTATTCGATAGCATTCGTCTTTGCATAGGCTTCCAACTTGATGTAGGGAAATCCGAAGCCAGGGTTGTAATCCACAGAATCGTAGATACCCGTAGTAAGGGCATTCGCGTAAGTCGCCTGAATATCCGGGTAATTAAAGCCAAGAATTTGGTCATGATAGGCATGGGCCAATTCATGAAGTACGATCCAAGGTTGGTTCTGCTGGGACCAGTTGACGAAATTCGTCGCGTTCGAGATTTCTACAGAACGCTCTTTTTCTGGGATGTAGCCGTTCTGTAGTAACCATGCACGACTCGGGTGGTACACGGCACCTCCATTAGTCTTATCGAGGTCAATGAAAACCTTGACGTCAAGGAAGGCACCCAAATCTTGGGGCCGCAAAGGAAGGTTAACTACCTGTTCAAGTTGAGTACGAAGCTCGCTGAGTGCGGCTTGCATCTGAAAAGGGTCGCGCAGTACATCTTGGTCCTTCGTAAGAACGGCAAAACCTGCTATCTCACTGCTGGTATATCCTGGTACAATGGCTTGTGCGATGAGCTGTTGAGCAAAGAAGCAACAACACAAAATGGATGCACAGGCGTGTAGGCGAGGCTTCATGAGCGAAGTTCAACATTGAAAAAGAATACCTCTACACGAGATGTTATGGCATCTTCGCATGACATGTGGTGCAGAGCTTAAACGCGAAATATAAGCAAACGTGTATAGATAGCCTGCAGGAGTGGATTTTTATGGAGTGACGTAGGGGATCTTGCTTCATCGTGTGTACAGCAAGCAACCCAACCACACGCTTGCGAGGTCGCTATGCCGGTTCAACGACACCTTGTTGCTGCATTAAGTACAGCCCTTTTAGTGCTGATGCTCACGGTCGCATCGGCGCAGGCCCAAGCCATGCTGGGGGAACTGGCTGTCGAAGAAGTCGCGCTGGCGGGAGCCATGCCTGTGTCACGCACGCACGGGGACATGGCGATGGTGCAGATCACGTCGCGGCTGCCAGACTTGCAGTTTGACTCGAACCTTGGCATTCCCGCATCCAGCATGGAAGGCGAAGACGGGCGCTACACGCTCTACGTCTATCCACGCGTCCAGTACCTCACTATTGCGCATGACGGCTACCGCTCCGAACGGGTGCGTTTGCCCGTGATGGATGCGCGCGAAGTCCGCGCCTACGAAGTGCGCAGCACCATCGAGCCGACAGAAGCGATTGCACCGGTCGCTACAGCCTCGAACGCCCCCGCAAGCCAACCGCCTTCGCTTGTTCAATTGCATGATGGGCGTGAGCCAGCGTCAACGGACGTCGTTCCGCAGCACGTGCGTGTCTCTGAAGCACAAACGATCGGGCCAGCGAATCGCTTGGTTACGGTACGTGAAAACACCTCGGTGAAGGACGTCGAGTTGGGATGGATGGATGAAGAACTCGTTGTGCACTACGCGCTCCCAGAAAAACGCAAGCGGTACAACGTGACGCTGACCCTAACGCATCCGGATGGATCGAGCGTGCCGCTTGTTCAGATGGCGCTGCGTGGAGATCTCGGGGTTGTCCGCCGTCGTGCCGACGGACACCTGATCGTCTGCGATATCGCACAAGTGCTGCCCGCGAATAGCATGGTGGAGCTTGAATTGCATGCCACGCCGAAGCGACGCAACCCACTGCGCTACATCTTAACAGGAGCTGCGCTGGTTGGTGGGGGCGTCATCACAGGTGTGCTGCTGAGTGCAAACAGCAGCAGTACGAATCCTGCACCGCCGCCGCCGAAATAACCCAATCATTGGTTGGCTCAACGCAATGACGCCTCTTCTGCTGAGTAAACCATCACTACAAAAGATCGAAATCATGTGCTTCCG
>CAYYHN010000888.1:0-2201 GCA_964471245.1 uncultured Rhodothermaceae bacterium
CACGTTCTCGCCGAGCTGCGCCGCCACATCGGCAGGTGCGCTGAGCTTGGCATCGCCGCCGAAGTAGGCGTTCATTTTGAAGCGGAACGAGACCATCACTTCCAGCTTCTCGCGTTCGGTTTTCCGATCACGCTTCACAAGATCCATGTGATCGAGCGCCAGATCAGTGATGCGATACATCTGGCGGCTGTTTTCGGCCTCCCACACGAAGCGGTACAGATCGGAGAAGAAACCACGGCCACTGATGTCGTAGTTATGGAAGCGAACACCGCCGCCCGCACGTGCGCCTTGGTAAGACACGTCGAAGTTTTCGAAACCCGTAGCGGTCTCTTGGTTCATCCATGCCAAGACCGTAGCGCTTTCGAGCTGCTGCGGGATTTTCTTGTAGCGGGCACGCCACTTGCGCAAAGCTTCTTCGGCACGCTCTTTCGAGGTGCTTTCTTCGGCCAAGAGCTCCTGCAACTCGGCCTGCTTCAACCGCGCCAACTTTTCGGCTTTCTCCACGCGCTCCATCTCGCTGGGCTGCTGGAAGTACGTGATGTACACGCCTGCCCCCGTGGCAAGGACCCAGCAAAAAGCTAGGATGATGATGTTGTATACAAGGTTTGGCATGGTTCTCTGGTCAGATCAACCGGGTTCATAAGGAGGCTTCGGCACTGCCGCTATGGTGTGCTAGCTGGACCTTGCGGCCCGCCGCCCTGGAGCGAAGCATTCTGCACCGGTGTGTTGTCGAGTTGTACCTGTTGGCGCAAGTACTTTGCGGCTTCCGGTAGTTCGTTGGTCAAGGGAAGCGTCATCGTGAAGGAGTAGACGCGTTGCTCGCGGATCTCCGAGTAGTTCAAGGTCTCAATCGTAGCCTTGGCTTCTTGCGAGAAGGCCACGACGCTTTCCCGGCTCGTCGCGTTACCCATGAGTTCAATTACGCTACCTTTAGGCCGCCACTGCTCGATCCACAAGCCCCTTACTTCTTGAATCTTGTCCGTAGAATGCTCCATAGCACGGCTCCAACGGTCACTGCCTACGAGCAAGGAGTCCAACACCGTCAGAGACCGGATATAGTTATCGTGGACCTGACGAAGGCTATCGATCCGAGCTTGTAGCATTTGTGGGCTTGCACTGGCAATGTCATCCGGATACTGCTCCAGCTCGTATTGCTTCGCATCAATCTGATGCTGCTGCGCATAGTATCGTGAGACAAAGAAGAGCGACGTTGCAAAAAGCAACGCATATAACCCGACGATAGGCCAAGAGATTGGCATGCGAAACTGCTTACGGAGCAGCTTCTTCGGCAGTAAATTTATGTCGGAGAAGGCGCTCTGATACAGCTCATCTGTTGAGAGGCGCAACGCCGCCAGCGTAGCCAGCACCGTAGCCCGCACCATCTCCTGCCCTTCCTCATCGTATTCCGTTCGTGGCAGATACGACCGCAGCGACTCGACCCGGGTTTCGGGGAAGAACATCTGGAAGCTATCGATCAGTGCATCTTCGCGCTCATCACCCAAAAGGAGCACCTGATCGACATCCCCGACACCGTATTCGTCTTGCAACAACAGGACGCGGCTACAGATCGTCTCTGGAGCGTCGTACGTTGTAATGGAGCGTAGGCTTTCATAGTGCTGCAGCACACCTTCCTCCATGAAAAGGACTAGTGTGTCCTCCAGCCCTGCACGCACCAAGAGCGACTTGCTTGGCATGCCCATCATCGCCATTGTTGGGTCGGGCGGTGCTTGGTAGCGCGCGGCGCGTGTAATCCCCATATACAGCGACGTTTCGACGTCGAGTACCTGCGGGGTAAGGCTGTTGTTTTTCTGGCTGCGCAACTCCGAGATCGTGTTAATAACGACGTCGTTGGTAGCAGCCACGAGCGCCAAGAAACGACCCCGCCCATCCTCGGCCTTCGTCATGGGTAGGAAGGCTACGCGGTCGGGATCGGACTCGGTACCGTGCTGCTCATGCAACATAGCGAGCAGCGTAGTGCGGTCTGCCTGCCCTTCGTTACCTTTGTCCTTTTTCTTAGGTCCTCGGTCTTTCTTCTTTGCTTTCGCAGCCTTCTTGTCGTCTTTGGCGTCCTTCTTTTTTTTGCTGACGGGCTGCACCTTCACTTCATAGGCACCGACATCCGTCGAACCTTCGACAAAGGAAATACGCGGATCAGGGTAGCCTACGTCGCTGCACTCAGACAGGCTGTCGAGCAATTCAAA
>CAYYHN010000889.1:0-2200 GCA_964471245.1 uncultured Rhodothermaceae bacterium
CAGCCTTGTTCGATTTTGAGGTTCGTAGCCGTGCTACGGGCCGAAAAACCGGTGGAAAAGCCGCCGGGCATCGGGCGAGGATGCATCGAAAAGATCCTGTTGCAGGCCCAAATCGAGTTACCAAACAGTCTCTCTAAACCTACGACATGATTAGGAAAATTGTAGTGTAACTTGTTCCATACCATACCGTATGGTATGCTCCGGTGTGAACAAAATATCTAGCCAAAATGAGTGCAGCAAAACAGCGGTGGATTGATACTGGCATTACGTTGTTGTGCGAAGGTGGCGATGCAGCCCTTACCATCGATCGCCTTGCGCAACAGCTTGGGCGCACCAAAGGGTCGTTCTATCACCATTTTGGCGATTGGACGGGATATGCGCATGCACTGCTGGCTGCGTGGGAAGAAGCCGGGACGCGAGAGATCATTCGCCAAGCCGAGGAAGCAGGATCTCCTGCTGCTAAGCTTCGGCGCCTCGCCCAATTGACAGCGGCTGCGCGCGAGGACGAGCGCCAGTTTCATCTCGAACGTGCCATCCGAGCTTGGGCACAGCGCGATCCGTTGGCCGCAACCTACCAAGCACGCGTCGATGCGCGGCGACGGGACTACTGCCGTGAACTCGCTGCTCCATTTTGTGCGGATGCCGAAACTGCCGAGACCATCGGTGTGATGGCCTACACGATCTATGTCGGTGCTCAGCAGATGGTGCCGCCGCTATCCGCCGACATGCTGCGCCGCATCGACGCCCACCTGTTTGCCG
Organism: uncultured Rhodothermaceae bacterium; assembly: GCA_964471245.1. Classification (GTDB taxonomy): domain Bacteria; phylum Bacteroidota; class Rhodothermia; order Rhodothermales; family CAYYHN01; genus CAYYHN01. Next base: position 760 of record CAYYHN010000889.1, read on the forward strand.
CTTTGTTCAACGATCACCCTACCAACCCATGAACGGTTTTCTTTTGATTGCTGCGGTGCTCACGTGGCTCGCGGCAGTCGTGCATGGCATTGCGGGCCATCAGACGAACCTAAAGCACTTGGCTTTCGCAGTGATACCGCAGACGGAAAAGCTTGAACTCGAAGCCAGTTGGCACCTGCTTACCGCAACCTTCATTGCGCTCGGTGCTGCGCTGTTCATGCTAGCGACAGGGCAATGGGCTGGTGGCGGCACAGCAGCCTTCGCCGTACTGTTTGGCGTGTTCGGCGCGATCTTCTTCGGTTATGCATGGCGTGCCCAGACGCTTTGGCGCACCCCGCAGTGGGCTTTGTTGTGGGCCATCGCCGCGTTTATTCTACTTGCCTAACCTTCGGGACAACCTATGCGCCTATCTGCTGATGAACACCTGCGCCATCCGTGGCGCATCCACGCGCTTGTCAATGACTTTGAGTTGCTCGATGTATGGTGCTTTCCACTGGTAGCAGACCCCGTACGCGGCGAGACGTTCGAGATGGTTTGCCAACACTTTCTAAAGGTACTCCAAAGTCCCGACTCGTTTCGAGGTGCCACGGGGTTGCTCTTTAGGCTGCGGAGTATCATGGGGCGTATAGGCGGATGGGATGATGCCGTGAACGTATGGCCGATCCCGGGGTGCACCGAGACGAGTTTGCGCGAGCGCTTGTCCGATGGTGAGCTTGCTGAGCAAGCTGAGGTGCATGTGTATGACACGGCCGTTTTTGCGCCGGTGTACGCGACCGCGAACGAGCGCTTCTATGAGACGGCAAACGCCACGGTGCATGCTGGGCTACACCTCGGATGGCTGCCTGAAACGGAAGGGCGATTCGTCGTCCAGATGGCTGTTTATGCAAAGCCACGGGGAACGATGGGGCGCGCCTACATGGCCTTGATTGCGCCGTTTCGCCACTGGATCGTATATCCAGCAATGATGCGGTGGGTCGAGCGATCGTGGCCACAACGAAAGCCGTTGGCAACACCCGCAAACTGATGCCCAGAGCGTGATCAGCCTTGTTGGTCAGGTCTTCATAGGCTGATTGTAACCGTACGTTGTGTAGATCGTGAACTGAATCAAACCAACCCAAGCATGCCATGCCGTCACGTACCGCACCCGATACGGCGCAGCGTCCACGCGTCGTGATTGTTGGGGCCGGGTTTGGCGGACTGACACTCGCTCAGAAACTGCGTCGTCAGCCCGTCGAGGTCGTCCTCATCGACCGCAACAACTACCACACGTTTCAGCCGCTGCTCTACCAAGTGGCGACAGCAGGGTTAGAGCCCGAGGAGATCGCGCATGCTGTGCGTGGCGTGTTCCAACGGCAGAAAAACGTGCGGTTTCGGCTGGGTACCGTCACAGGTTTCGATGCCGATACCCAGCAGGTCCACTTGGCCGATGGTGAGGCGATTC
>CAYYHN010000890.1:0-2196 GCA_964471245.1 uncultured Rhodothermaceae bacterium
CGCGCGGAGGGTACGGCATACGTCTAGGCCGCTCATGCCGGGCATGCGTACATCACAGATCACCAAATCCGGCTGGGTTTCCCGGATCAGGGCAAGACCTGCTTCGCCATCGGATGCCGCTTGCACCCGGTAGGTTGGCGTCAACACATCCACTAAGTACGCACGCACATCGGGGTGGTCTTCAATGACGGCGACGGTAGCCTTTTGTGCTGGTTCGCTCACGCTTTCCTCGGGTGCTTCTTCGGTGACTTCGTAGTCACTGGCAAGAGCACTTTCGGAAGCGGTGGCTTCTTGCGCAGCGCTTGCGGCACGCTCGCTTTCAGCCAAATGGGCATCGCCGAGAGGAAGGCGCACGGTAAACGTCGTACCAAATCCAAGCTCGCTGTCCACGGCAATCGAGCCATGATGCACATCGACTAGCGCCTTGGTGAGTGCTAGGCCAATCCCAAATCCCTGTGCCTGCCGCGCAGTACCCGTATCGGCTTGGTAGAAGCGTTCAAACAAGCGGTCTTGGGCTTCCTTCGCAATGCCGATGCCATTGTCCCGAACCATGAGCACGGCATGTTCATCCGCCGTGGAAACCCGTACCAAAATGCGGCCGCCTGCATCGGTAAACTTGAGCGCGTTGGACAAGAGGTTCGCGATGACTTTCTCCAGCTTATCAGGCTCAAAAAAGACGGCGAGATGGTCCGGTGTCGCCTCACAGCGGAGTTGGATCTGCTTCCGCTCGGCACCCGGTTGAAACGACTGCACGATCTGTTCGGTGAACGCGATGAGGTTGTGCCGCGCCGCCCGCAACGTCATGCGCCCTACTTCCACCCGCGATAAGTCGAGGAACTGGTCGACGAGGCGTTGAAGGCGTTCGGCATTGCGGCGCATCCGTACGACGTGCTGCACGGGCAACGGTAGCGGCTCGGCATGGGGGGGCATCGCATCCGTGAGCGGTCCAAGGATGAGCGTCAGCGGCGTGCGGATTTCGTGGGAGAGGTCGGCGAAGAACTGGGCTTTGGCGGCTTGTAACTGCGTGGCGACTTCAAGCGCCTGCTCAGCCTGAGCCAAGCGCCGCCGCACATCGGCGGTCTCGCGGTCAAAAATGACTTCGTCGGCTGTTTTCTTGAGCGTTGCCCGCAGGTCATCCCGGTTGAACGGCTTCGTCAGGAAGTCGTACGCGCCCCGATTCATGGCAGCGCGAATGTTGCCCATATCTCCATACGCCGAAACCACGACGACGCGCTGCGGGCGGTTACGCAAATGGTCGAGCAGCGTCAGTCCATCCATGCGCGGCATGTTGAGGTCGGTCAGCACGACGCCCATGTCGGGGTGAGCCTCCAGCACCTCAAGCGCCGCCACGCCGTCGGCCGCGAACGACAGCGTATATGTGCCGTCACGGAGTTCCGACCGCAAGGTCATGCGGATCAGGCGCTCGACAGCGGGTTCGTCGTCAACAACCAACACGTGCAGGGAGGCGGCCATGTGCCTTGGGGTAACCAATGCTGGGTAAATGCACGCGGCACTGGAGCATCTGCCCCAAGCGCCGCGCGGTGCGTATCCGAAGATACGCGTTGTGCCCCCCACCTGTATGCCACCTTAGTTACAGGCTCCGCACATAATTTGCGATCTTGCGCACTTCCTCGCGTGATAACACCGACGAAGGATACGCTGGCATGTAGTCTTTGCGCCGCGAATAGCGGTTGCCACCTTCGCCGTCACGGACGGTTTCCAAGAAGTCACCGAAATCGTTGGCGTCGCCGCGAATGTTGGAATCGACCGGGCCGCCGCGTGCATCGGCACCATGGCAGTTGGCACAGTACACGTGGTAGAGGCCCTGCCCGTCGGTGGGTTTGGGGAAGCTGCGCAGCCAGTCCAGCATCTCGGCGAGTTGCACATCGCTGAGAATGGCATGATCGTAGGCGGGCATGGGCTCCGGGTAGGGTTTGCCAGAGCGCCCAGCGCGGATGACGTACGTTGCGTAGTCTTGCACGGGCTGCTGAACTTGGTAGCCAAGGTTAGTGCCCGTCCCGTCGCTTGCATGGCAGCGACTGCACTTGAGCTCATACATCTCGATACCCGTCAACGAAGCCAAGTTGGGGCCGAGCGTGCCTAGGAAATACTCGATGGAGACGATGGCGCTGTCAGACAGCGTTGGGAAGGCTGGCATGCCGCGGCTGCCTTGGCGCACGATGGTCGTGGTTTGTG
>CAYYHN010000891.1:0-2195 GCA_964471245.1 uncultured Rhodothermaceae bacterium
GCTAAAGGTGTCGGCCCCGTCAACGAACCGCGCAATACAACCATCGTCACGGGTGTGCTAGCACTCGTCATCGTCATGCTCGGCAACGTCGACTTCGTGGCGCGCCTCATCTCGATGTTCTTCATGGTGACGTACGGCGCGCTGTGCGCGATCAGCTTCTTAGAGCACTTTGCCGCCCGCCCGAGCTACCGCCCCAGCTTCCGCTCGCGGTGGTACATCAGCCTCTTTGGCGCCGTCATGTGCGTGCTGATGATGTTCCAGATGGACCCCATCTTCGCAGTCCTCTCCATCGCCGTGATGGTGCTGCTCTACACCATCTTCGCCCGTGCCAACCAAGGCGCACAGGATGACATTGCCGCGATGTTCGAGGGCGTGATGACGCAGCTCACCCGCTACCTCCAGATCCGCCTCCAGCCGCGCCGCCAACGCCGTCTGCTGACTAGCAGCGAATGGCGACCGAGCATCATCATGGTCAACGACCGCACATTCGACCGCCGCTCACCTCTAGAGTTTCTGCGTTGGCTCTCGTACCGCTACGGTTTTGGGACGTACCTCCACTTCATCCGTGGTATCCTCAACAAGGAATCGAACCGCCAAAGCCATCGCACCAAGCAGCGGCTGCTCCGGCTCGCCAAGGCACAGCAGAGTACCGTCTACATGGACACTATTGTCAGCCCGTCGATGACGTCGGCGCTGGCGCAGAGCCTGCAGGTGCCGGGCGTCTCAGGCATTCCCAACAACTCGGTGATGTTCGAGTTTTCGGACCACGACGACGAGGAGGTCATCACCGAAGTCGTCGATAGCTGCCTCTTTGCCGCCACCACGAACAAGACGCTGATGGTGCTGCGCCACGGCGACTTCCACTTCGGCGACCACAAAAACATCCACGTGTGGATGACGTGGAACGACAGCAGCAACGCCAACACGATGATCCTGCTCAGCTACATCCTCCTCGGTGCACCTGAGTGGGAAGGAGCCGAGATCCGTGTGTTCGCCGCCCTGCCCAGCGACCAAGTCGACGAGCGCCAAGCCGAGTTCCGGCAGCTCATGGCCGAGGGTCGCCTGCCTGTCTCCGAGAAAAACGTCCGCTTCCTCGGCGTCGACGATGTGGACGCCTTCCGCAAGCTCGTCGCCCGCATCTCCGAAGACGCCGACCTAACCGTGATCGGCTTCGACCTCAAGGGTCTTCGCGAACGCCGCAACGATGTCTTCACCAACCACCCCTCCCTCCGCGACGTCCTCTTCGTCCACGCCCCGCTGGAGATCCGCTTTGACTAGAACTTAATCCTTCGTTGATCCGTTTGATCGGTAGCATTTTCTTCATCCTAAGCCGACGATCATGGAGCAGCCAAACATCAAAGCACAAGCTCACGAACTGGTTGAAGCCTTACCTGAACAGGCGACGTGGGACGACCTTATGGAGCGGATTTATGTGCGCCAAGCGATCGAGGCAGGGCTGCGTGATAGCGAAGTAGGCGCAACGATCGATGTGCAAGAAGTACGTGCTCGCTTTGGCTTGAAACCATGAGGGTGCATTGGACCAATACGGCGCTAGACCATCTCCTTCGCATCCACGAATACCACGGACTCCACTCCAAAAGCTACGCTACTCGTATCGTAGATCGCCTGACGCGCCGCTCCGAACAAATCGGGGACTTCCCGAATTCAGGCAGACGCGTGCCCGAGTACCAACGCGATGACTTGCGCGAAATCGTCGTTCGTCCGTACCGACTCATCTACCGCATCATGGCCAATCAAATTGATGTGGTTGCTGTTATGCACAGCACGCAGCAGCTCCCACGAAACCCCGACAACTTTGGCAATGAGTGAAGAGTTTTAACGCGACGTGCTCTTCGTCCATGCCCCGCTAGAGATCCGGTTCGACTAAGCAACACCAAACCATTACCGCCCACCGCCAGCTTGTGAGGTATCTGGGGCCGTCTGCTCATCAGGCGCTTCAAGGCGGCCATCGAAGAATAGCTCTTCGCGGAGTTCGCGGATGCGGAGGTTCGCGTAGTTCTGCTGCTGCTCCAGTTCGCCGGGGCTGACGCGGCTCAGGAAGCGCTCGTATTCTTCCAGTGCAACCGTCTTGTCGGCGTAAAATGCGTCGTAGAGGGCGGCGAGGTGGAAGTGGATCTCGCGTTTGCTGGGGGCAAGGTTTAGCGCCATACGATAGGAACGGATCGCATCGCCGT
>CAYYHN010000892.1:0-2195 GCA_964471245.1 uncultured Rhodothermaceae bacterium
GTCGCAGTGGCTTCGCAAATTAGTTGCTGTTGCCCGTTTGAGGCTGTTTTAGGATGTCTTCGAAATCGTCTGGCCCAATGAAAATGATAGTTGCGGAATCGCTTACTTCATCAGGTAAGATATAGCGCAGTTCGTTGGTGATCAGAGCCTCACAGCCATCGCCATTGGCATCATGCTGCACCCACAGTTCGGCGATGGTGTTTTCTTGACGGAGGCGATAGTTGAGATCGAACGTGTGGTCTTCGCAGCCACCGCTGTACTGCACGCGCACGTTGATAACGTTGCCGGCGAGGTTGGGCATCAGATCGCCGGTGCCGAAGAGGGTTCGGGCGATGAGCGTGTACGGGTCGCCAAACTCCGTAAAGCCCGCTGGCGTATCACCGTCGCTGTTGTTGGAGACAATCTCACAACCACTGGCGAATACAAGGACAACAATAGACGCCAAAGAGGTCAGCCAACGATTCATTTTTCTAGGCAGGCAGGTTTCGTAGATTAGGGTGGTGTCCGCCACAGCGGCGGATGCCCAGAATAAGCATCAAAACGGGCGCTAAAGTCAAGGTCATTGGTCAAACTATGGCTGTTGGCATGTTGCGTCCGTTAGCATAGATCATCGGATGAGTACACCTACCTACGAGGCCGTCATCGGTTTGGAAGTGCATTGCCAACTCCAAACCGAGGCCAAAGTCTTCAGCTCCGACTCTGCTGCCTTCGGCGCAGGTCCCAACCAACACGTGGACCCGGTGAGTCTTGGCCATCCGGGTACGCTACCCGTTCTCAACGAGCAAGTCGTTGATTACGCCATTCGGCTTGGGCTGGCCGTGGAAGGACAGGTTGCACCGCGATCAGTGCTTGCACGCAAACATTACTTCTACCCGGATCTCCCCAAAGGTTATCAGATCTCGCAATTCGAGACACCGATCATCAGCGGCGGCCACATAGACATTGTGTTGGGTGGCCAAGGTGGTGCAGCGCCACAGCCCAAGCGCATCCACCTAACGCGTATCCACATCGAGGAAGACGCGGGCAAGTCGGTGCACGATCAAGATCCATTTGCTACGCTGCTCGATTATAACCGCTGTGGTGTACCCCTGCTGGAGATCGTCTCAGAACCCGAACTGCGCTCCCCGCGTGAGGCCTATCTGTATGTCCAGAAGATCCGTCAGATTGTGCGCTACCTCGGTATCTGCGACGGCAATATGGAGGAAGGCTCGCTCCGTTGCGACGCCAACGTCTCCATACGCCCCGTCGGCGAGACGAAGCTGGGCACCAAGACCGAGATCAAGAACATGAACTCGATCACGGGTGTCGAACGAGCGCTGACACACGAAATCAAACGCCAAATCGCATTGGTGAAGGATGGCGGCACCGTCGTGCAAGAGACGCGCCTCTGGGATGCCAACAAGGAAGAGACGCGATCGATGCGCGGCAAAGAGGAAGCCCACGACTACCGCTACTTCCCTGATCCCGACCTCGTGCCCATCGTCGTCGATAACGCATTGCTCGCCAAGATCCACGCCGAGTTGCCGGAACTGCCCGAGGCACGCCACGCACGCTACACCTCAGCGCTTGGGCTTCCGACCTACGACGCAGGCATCCTCACCGAAGAACGCGGCGTAGCCGACTATTTTGAGGCGACGCTGGCTAGCTTGCAATCCACGGAGGCACCTTCAGCCGAAGAAGCCAAAGCCGTATCCAACTTCGTGATGACCGACGTACTGCGCGTGCTGAATGAGGAAGGCATTGCCATCGACACGTTCACCATCGCGCCAGATCGCCTTGCGGCACTTATTCGTCTCCGGCTCGACGACGCTATCAGTTCTTCGGGCGCAACGGAAATCTTCGAAGCCTTGCTAACCGACACTGAGCGCTCACCCCAAGCCATTGCCGAGGCCAACAACTTGCTGCAAGTCTCCGATTCCGGGGCATTGGTGCCCATCGTGCAACAGGTACTCGATGCTAACCCGAAACAGGTTGCCCAATATCTCGGCGGCAAACCCAGCCTTATTGGCTTCTTTATCGGCCAAGTCATGCGCACCTTTGACGGCTCACCCGACCCCAAGCTCGTACGCACGTTGCTTGCTGAGCATCTAGAAGCACGACGGTAGCGGAGCACACTCAAGATCTAAGTACCAAGACCCAAGAACCACACTATGAATCGAGTTGCAGGAAGCGTCCTTGTTTTGGCGCTGTTGGTG
>CAYYHN010000893.1:0-2193 GCA_964471245.1 uncultured Rhodothermaceae bacterium
ATGAGGAGCAGATGATCCAGCACCTACTCGACGCAGGATTTACGGGTCCGTTCGGCGTACTAGGGCACGTAGAAACCGCCGATGTCCGCGACATCTTGGCAGCCAACTTGAGCGGCCTCAGCGCGCTTATTCCATCCCTTGCGGAACAACCTTAACTCGTTGACACGAACACCATGTACCTTGATGCCGACAACCGTCCGTGGGGGCGCTGGGAAGCATACCTTAACGAACCCGGGTACCGCGTCAAACGCATCGTCGTGAATCCCGGACAGCGCCTGTCGTTGCAGAAGCACCATCACCGCCGCGAGCACTGGGCGATCGTGCAAGGTACAGGTCTCTTCACGCTCGACGATGCCGTCCGTGAAGTCACCGTTGGCGATGCACTCCACATCCCGTTGGGCGCAGTGCATCGCATCGCCAATCCCGGCTCCGAGTACCTCGTGATCATCGAGACACAGCTTGGGCTGTGCATCGAGGACGACATCGTTCGCCTCGAAGACGACTATGGACGGTAGTTTACTTTTGCGCGGCCTCGCTCATCCATGACGTTGTCCCTCATGCATACTCGCCTTCTTGCCCTGCTTCCCCTTGTGCTGTTCGCCTGCACACCGCAGCCAGACTCGTATACGTATGTAATCGACTCCGTTGAGGAATGGGAGGCTGTCACCTATCAAGCCTTCCAAACAAACGTTCGCGCCAACGACTATACCGGTGGTAATTTTGATGTCTTAGGCGACGGTGCGCTCCTGCTTCAGAAAGCCGACACCACTCGACGCTTCTGGCACACCAGCGCGTTCCAGCAGGAAGGCACATGGACGTCGGTATGGTTGGAGGGCTTGGATTCGGAGCAGACCGTATTGGTTGAGGTTGACCTCATGACCTATGGGCAGCCGCAAGACATGCAACAGGGCTGGACCAAGTTCGAGGGCAACCCGCTCGTCGGGCCTGCAGGCTGGCATCACAACACAGCGAAGACCCTTGCCCTTCCGGACTCGCTGGCTGGCAATGACCAAGCGCTTGCCAAAGGCACGGGCGCATACGCCGACCAGTGGCTCCTCTTCTTCAACGTTGGCGGATGGGCTGTCGGTGGCTGGGCGGCCGCCGTCGCCGACAGCCTCGCGCCCATCACGCGGGGCGAGAACCCGTTCCGCCTCGTCGACCCCTTCCCCCTCTTCGCAGGCAACAGCCGCAACGACACGCTCGGCTACCATGCTCCCAACGATTGGATCGAGGTCGACGGCACGTGGTACGCCCCGGACGAGTCACGCAACCACCTCTCCCGCATGTGGACGAGCACCAACCTGACCGACTGGGTCGATCATGGGCCGATTGATGGCATGCGTGGCCACGATCCTGGCATGGTCTACGACGGCGAACGCTATTACCTCTTCAACGAGGACGACACCCGCATCCAACTCGTCACGGCTACGGACCCGCTGGGCACCTGGACTGCGCACGGTCCTGTATTGGAGGTAGGCGACCATACCGGCGATGCCGACATCAGCTTCTTCAACAACCGCTGGCACATGTTCTTCGACGACGGCCTCCACTTCTATTACAAGCTGGGCTACGCTTGGACAACTCCCGAAGAGTTCCCCTATGGCTGGCGGCTGAGCAACGATGTCTTTGGCCCGCGCACGCCAGACCAAGGCCAAGCTTGGGACGAAGACACACCAGAAGGCAACCGATTCGGCACAGGCGATGCCGACCTCGCTATTGAAGGCACCACCCTATTCCTCACCTACGAACGGCCTGTTGGCATCGCCTTCAAAGCCCTCGACGTCACGGATACTTTCGAACAAACGACCACGCTAACGCTTGAGGTTGACACCAACGGGGATGGCGTACCGAACTACGTCTCTCCAGCACAGCCTGTGACGCCGAACACATCCAAGACGACGTTTACAACAGTACCAAAGGGGAGCATACGATTCCAAGTGAACATGATCTCGGAAAACACATTGGAATCGCCGATGCTAGATAGACTGAGTTGGAGTAGCAGGTTTCCGCAATAGCGCTTGAGAACCATCTGGAAAGTGTGCTGGATAACACAGAAAAGACTCGGCTAGGGTACTCCAGAACTCTGTCTACACACCAAAAGGTTGGCATATCTACATGCCCGTACGGGTAACAGGGCACCAGGGCGAGCGCATTCTAAAAACTTGCGCGAATGAGCGAAACCTAACAGATGTG
>CAYYHN010000894.1:0-2193 GCA_964471245.1 uncultured Rhodothermaceae bacterium
TGATGAGCGTTCTTTCTACCTGCTCGAAGCGTTCGTGCCTGGCGACATTTTCCATGTCGATGGGATTGTGGACCACGGCGATGTCGTCTTTTCGCGTGTCCATCGCTACACCGAGCCGCCTATGGCCGTTGCGCACGACGGTGGCATCTTTGCTACCCATACGGTTGCGTACGGCTCCGACGATGAAGTTCGGCTGACGGCTGAAAACAAAGCCGTCATGCGTGCTATGGGCCTCCAACGCGGCGTGTTCCACACGGAGTTTATCAAGAGCAAAGACGGAACGTTCTATTTCCTAGAGACCTCAGCGAGGGTTGGTGGGGCGCATATTGCGGAGATGCTAGAAGCGTCCAGCGGCATCAACCTCTGGGCAGAATGGGCCAATCTTGAAGCGCTTGATGCAGCCGAGATCTACACCGTACCAACGGTTCGGACCGAATACGCAGGCATCCTGATCACGCTCTCGAAACAAGAATACCCCGATACAAACGCGTATGATGCGCCTGAAGTCGTGTGGCGTTTGCATATGCCCTACCATGTCGGCCTCATTGTGCGCTCGCCTAAGCTGGACCGCGTAACCGAACTCGTAGCCGCATACGGGGCGCGGATACAACAGGACTTCTTTACGTACGTCCCACCGACAGATCGCCCCACGCACTAGGAATGTGGAATGATCGTACAGATGCGACTTGTTGGAAACATGGTTAGCACGTAGCTTGCAGTGCACCAGCCGCGCTACACCATGCCCAAACGACCGCTCATTTCGGAAGCTCATGTTCGCACTGCCGTTCGCAATGGGAAATCGGTGTTGCATGTGCCTGCCAATGCGCTTATCACGCCTTTGGCCCACGATACGGCGCGCATGCACGGTGTGCGTTTGGAGACCACACCAGTACCTCTGCCCCAAGCTAGTCGTCCTGCCACGAAGCGCGTAGCCCTTGGGTGCGACCACGGCGGCTTCGCATGGAAAAAGGCCATCGCCGATGTTATCGCGAAAGCGGGCTGGGCCGTAGTGGATCTTGGAACGAACACCGATGCATCCTGCGACTACCCCGACTTTGCACGCGCCGTTGCGGAGCACGTACAAGCCGGAACGGTCGATTTCGGCGTGATGATCGATGGTGCCGGGCTCGGGTCAGCGATGGTTTGCAACAAGGTATCCGGCGTCAGGGCAGCGTGCGCATACAATGAGTTTGCCGCGTGGAACGCGCGCGCCCATAACAACGCCAATGTCCTCACCCTTGGCAGTCGTACGATGGGCATAGAGGTTGGCAAACGCATGGTGCAGATCTTCCTCGAAACTGCCTTCGAGGGCGGCCGCCATCAACGCCGCGTCGACAAGATTGAGCCATCCGCGCGTTAATTGCACAGCGACTCCCTCCATCAGAAATTGGCCGAACCTTTTCCCCTACCTCGCGTGTACGGGCGCACGAAATGCACCCAAGTTTTGACCTATGGCTTGCACTTGGCTTGAATTGACGAAACAAGGAAACGATGAAACGAGGTAGAGGCGTTTGCCCAGCTAACTTCGACACGTCGTCTCTTCGATTCTTCGTCTCCTCAAGCTTGGACAAACAGGTTCGAATTTGAGCTATGCAGGCGAACACGTGACGCGATGGGATATGGGAGACGAACGCAAGGTCCTGCTCACACTAGAGCAAGTATCGAAGGGCTACACTGAGGGTGAGCGCACGCATGAGGTGCTCAGCAACCTCAACTTCACAATGTACGAGGGTGAATTTGTGGTGCTGATTGGCCGCAGTGGTTCGGGCAAGAGCACGCTGCTGAATCTCATCAGCGGTATGGACCAACCTACCACAGGGCGTATTCGGCTGGGGGGCAACCTCCTTTCTGAAGCGAGCGAGCGTGCGCGCACGCTCTTTCGGCGGGCCAACCTCGGCTTCGTCTTCCAAGCGTTCAACCTAATTCCCACGCTGACCGTCGGCGAGAACATCAAGCTGCCGATGGCGCTTAATGGCGCGGAGGAGGCAGCAATGGACACCCGTGCTGCCGAACTGCTAGGTGAAGTCGGGCTCGGCGACCGTGCCGACAGCTTCCCGGATCGCCTTTCGGGTGGCGAGCAGCAGCGTGTAGCCATCGCCCGAGCCTTAGCACACGACCCACTCCTCTTGCTTGCCGACGAGCCCACTGGCAATCTCGACTATCGCACCGCGGTGCAAGTGCTCGACCTCATTG
>CAYYHN010000895.1:0-2183 GCA_964471245.1 uncultured Rhodothermaceae bacterium
CGTCGAGGGCGGCCTCATGGTCGACGAGATCGCGGCCCAGTGCCTGGGCTTCGGCGCGCATGGTCTCGAAAAGCCCCTGCGTTTGCACGTGCTGCTCATCGCTCAGGTCAATGATGTCGGCGAGTTCGAGGACGTGCTTAGGACCGGGGTAGTGGTTGAGTTCGGCCGCCATCGCGAAGCCCATGCCATCACCGTTCAGGTAGCCCGCCACCTGCTCAGGCGACAGCGCCTTGATTACGCGCGCCGTGTCGGCGACGTAAGGGGAAGATTCGGCGGTATTGGCGTCGTGATGGTGCCTATGTGCGCCATCATCGGTGTGTTCGCACGCGGTTAAGAAGAAGAGTGCGAAACCGAGAAAGAGGATTGGTTTCATGGTTGAATCGAAGTAAATAATGCTAAACTCATGTCATCCTGAGCAAGCGAAGCGCGTCGAAGGATCTGTGTCTATTTGAAAGGTTTCTAACAAGCAATTGTGATGCGCTGCCAGTCACAGATCCTTCGACTTCGCCCTATCGAGCTACGCTCAGGATGACATGTAGGAAAGGTTGCGCGTGCAAACATCCGTGTCCATCCGTGGCTGAATTTGGGAGTGACACACAGCGGCTGCATGAGGGCTCTTTTCGTGTGCATTCGTTCAACAGCCATGGTTCGATCACGACTTGGTTGCTCCAGCCTAGCGCAGATGTGGGCTTGCGTCATCATGGTATCCCAAACATTTTGTGTCATTCGTGGCCCCTCACATCTCCCCTGAGAGTGCAGCAAGTGCACCTTGCAGGCGGGCTTCGGCGTCGAGGAGGAACTGGGCGCGGGTGACGACACGGAGATCTAGGGTGGCAGCTTCGTCAAGGCCTGTGAGGATCTGCACACGGCCGTCGGTGCGGAGGCCTGTCTGGACGCGGCGTGGCTCGAAGCGACCGCCGCCTCGGTCGAGGAGCACGAAGCTGGCCTCGCCGCTATAGAGCACGGCTTCCTCGGGCACGACGGGCATGGGCGTGGTGGCTCCGCCCGTGAGGGTGGCCGTCGCGTACATGCCAGGCCGCAGTGTCTGCGGACGGCCCGGCAAGACGATGCGTGCCTGCGCGGCGCGTGTCTCGCGGTCGATCATCCGGTAGAGGTGGTCGACGCGCCCTGTGTACATTGCTTCGGGCGTGTACGGCAGTTCGATGGTCGCCGCTGTACCTTCGCGCACCCATGCAAGGTCCTGTTCAAACACATCAACGATCAGCCAAATCTTCGACAGGTCGTTAATCTGCATCAATGGCTGGCCGGATTGGATCTGCTGACCTTCGATGACCTGCTTGTTCATCACCTCACCTGAAGCAGGCGCGTGAAACGTGATCGTCCGCTGCGGCTCGCCCGTCGTCTGGAGTTGCTCGATCTGGGCATCTGAAATGTCCCAGTACGCCAAGCGGCGCCGTGCAGCATCGAGCAGCCGCTGAGCATCATCCTGCGCCGTGGTCATGCTGCTCTGCGATGCACGTTGCAGGTTGCGCCACGCCAGCAGGTACTCCTCCTGCGTCGCCACCAGCTCGGGGCTGTAGAGGTCGAGCAGCCGGTCGCCCTCGCGGATGATCGCGCCTTCGTAATCAGCATACAGCCGCTCGACCCAGCCGCCGACCTTGAGCGAGACGGTGTACGTGCCACGCTCGTCCATCTCGAACCGCCCGGTCGTCCGCACCGTCTGCATCAGCGGCACGACGACGACAGGCGACACCCGCACGCCAATCTGTTGGATCGTCCCCGGATCGATTTGCACCATCGGTGCATTGGTCCGCACCGGCGTCAGCGTCGCGCCCGTTGGCGCATCGCTCATCGACGTCTCGGCCGAAGCGCCGTGGCCCATCGTACCGTGATCCATCATGCCATGGTCGGCCGTTGAGTCTACAACCCCGCTGATGTCAAGGGGCGCGACAGGCACGTCACGCGGCGCGTTCGCTTCGTTGCTGCACCCGACAAAGATCAGCAGAAACGCAACGTAAAGGCAAGACATGGTCTCCCTTTTTCCCTTTCTCCCTTTCACACTCCTATTCATCGTAGTTTACGGGTGTGCCCAACGTGCGCAGCAAGCGAGCCTGCGTCTGGTAGAGGCGGGTGGTCGTTTCGATGTGGGCCGACTGTAGGTTGAACAGCGTGCGTTCGGCGTCGACGACCCACAGCACGAGGTCGGCCGCGTCGCGCTGGTC
>CAYYHN010000896.1:0-2183 GCA_964471245.1 uncultured Rhodothermaceae bacterium
TCTGTTCAACTTCGCACCCTCGCATCTGATACACGCGAGCTGCTTGCTTCATTGAAGACCTCGTATCAGCAGATGGCCTTTCTGCAAGAAGAGCAACCGCTTGCCATTTTTAGTCGGTTTTCCAAAGGTGATTACGGGACGGTGTTTGGGACGAGTGCTCGTGTACCCATCCCTGCTGGCACCTCTTTCGCCGACCGCCCACGCCCTTGGCGCTCCGATGCCCCTCCTGCCATTCCTCAGTTTACGATCGCGGTTGAGCAATACAACCGCTTGCACCGATTGGCATCAGCAGGCCATCAGGTCCGTGTCGAATTAAATCTGGACGTTCAGTTCCATACGCCTAAAGGTCTCCTAGACGCCAATATATTGGCCGAAATTCCGGGCGCTGATGGTGCGAATGAAGTGGTCATGCTTGGTGCCCACCTTGATTCGTGGCATGCAGGAACAGGCGCAACCGACAATGGAGCAGGCTCTGCCGTCATGATTGAAGCAATGCGCATCCTGCAAGCTTGGTTCGAGGCATCGGGCACACAACCGCGACGGACGATCCGCATGGCCTTGTGGACTGGCGAAGAACAAGGATTACTCGGGTCGCGTGCCTACGTAGAAAGCCTTTCTAAGACCGATATTAAGCACATCACGGCCTACTACAACCTTGACAACGGTACTGGCAGGATTCGGGGAATGTACTTGCAAGGCAATCAAGAATTGGAGCCGATTTACAGCCAATGGCTCTCGCCGTTTTCGGACCTTGATGCCACTACACTTACATTGCAAGGCACAGCAGGAACTGATCATCTCGCGTTTGATGCAGTAGGCATTCCTGCCTTTCAATTCATCCAAGAGCCCATTGCTTATTCGACGCGTACGCATCACTCGAATATGGATGTACTCGACCACGTGATTGAGGATGATTTACAGCAAGCGGCTGCGATCATTGCCAGTTTGGTGTACCATACTGCAATGCGTCTCGAACAATTACCACGCAAATAGGCTAAAAGGTTGACACGAAGTAGGTGTAACGGACGGCCCACGGGTTGTACCAACAGACATGCTAATCAACCCTGCTAACATGATGTCACGCCTCATCCCTGTTCTATTCGTCGTTCTGTTCTCATTCCAGACGCAAGCGCAACCTGCAAGCTTAGCAGGCCACGCCGAGGCGGCACCGGATTACGAGGTTGCGCTCTCGACAATCCTCAGTGAGATCGTGACAGATGATGGCTTAGTCCGCTATGATGTGCTAGGCGCTAAGCACTCGGATGGCTTCCACCGTATCCTCAAAGCTGTAGAGACCTTCGACCTGAGCACACTTTCGTCTCATGAAGCCAAGTTGGCGTTCTGGATGAATGCGTACAATGTGCACATGCTGAAGAACATTCTTGACCAGCCAGGCCTTGAGAACGTCTTAGCCAATGGCATGGGCGACCAGTTCTTCAAGACACCACGTTTAGTCGGGGGCATCGCCATTTCATTGGATGACTTGGAGCATGCAATTCTGCGCGGTGAAGACCGTGACGCATCATACACCCCCTATCAGTTGGCAAGCTTAGACCCTCGCATCCATGTCGGACTGAACTGCGCCGCAGTCTCCTGCCCGTCGCTCCCAAGCAAGGCATTTACCGCCAAAAACGTCAACGATCTCCTTGATCAGGCAATGGAGACGTTCGTCAACAGCCCCCAGCATTTCACCAAGGAAAGTGGCGCATGGCAGTTTTCCTCGCTCCTCGATTGGTTCGGGCCTGACTTCGATAGCACAGGGAAACCCGCCGGCGACTTTCTAGTCGGCTACTTGGCTTCGCACAGCATGGCTGAGGGTTTACGCACAGCCATCGCAGGGAAATCATCAGCCGAGCTTAAAACGATCGAGGGCGTAACGTTCCACTATGACTGGACCGTTAACCGCGCGCGCTAATCGCCTACGGTTCGATCACTTAGCGGACCGCTTGGGCGTTGAGTCGGCATCGATAGCTTCGAGGCTTTCATCAAGGAGCTTGCCAGCAATCTGCAAGAAGTCGCGCTCTGTAATGATCCCAACGAGCTTGCCATCTTGCAACACTGGCAAGGCACTCACCTTGTTTGCGCGCATAAGATTGATGGCTTGCCGCGTTGACGTCTCCGGCGTTACGGATACCGGGTTGCGGACCATGATCTCACTGACGGCCATGAACGCATCCTTACGC
>CAYYHN010000897.1:0-2170 GCA_964471245.1 uncultured Rhodothermaceae bacterium
CTACGTCTTCGGCCTGCATCGAAAGCGATACGTCGAGGGCGATGATGAGGTCGATGCCTTCGCGTTTGACTTCGCGGAGCTGCGTGCCGTAGCGCGGTCCCGCCAGCGCCAGCGCCATCATCAGCACCGCCAGCACGACGAACGCGCCTTTCCAGCGTCGCCGCCGTGCACTGATACCCGCCATGAGTCGGGCGACCAGCGTCTTGTCGCCGAGCCGCGCAGTCGCCCTACGCCGCTGCCATGCCGCCCACAGAAACAGCAGCACCGCCACGGGCACCGCTGCAAGCGTCCAAAGGTATGTCGGATTTAGCCAATCCATCGTTTAGGTGTGGGAGGTTGGGGGGATGGAAGTGTCGGAAGTTCGGGAGGTTTGGGGAGTGTGGGAGGTGCAGTTTGTTTTATGCTTCATGCCACTAGCCCCTTGCCATATCAGGGGAATCGTCGGAGGCGGGTGTTGGAGAGGACCAGTTCGAACATCAGCAAGATAAACGCGGGCCAAAGGTAGTAAGGGTAGCGTTCCTCGAAGTCCGTGTAGGTTTGCTCTTCGATTTTCGTCTTTTCGAGATCGCCGATCTCGCGGTAGATGTCGCGCAGCGCAGCTTTGTCGGTTGCCCGAAAATACTTACCACCTGTGTTGGTTGCCACAGAGGTAAGCATCTCCTCGTCGATCTCGACGGGCACCATGTAGCGCTGCCGTCCGAATGGGCCGTTGTGAATAAACGGCGCTTCGCCATAGGTCCCGACGCCGATCGCGTAGACGCGCACGCCCAGTGTCGTCGCAACCTCGGCGGCCGTCACAGGATCGATCTCTCCTCGATTGTTTTGCCCATCCGTGAGCAAAATGACCACTTTGCTCTTGGCATCGGTGTCCTTGAGGCGGTTGACAGCCATCGCCAGTGCGGTCCCAATCGCCGTCCCATCCTCCACGACGCCAACCTCGACCTCAGCCAGCATGCTCTGGAGAAAGGTGTAATCAAGCGTGAGGGGTGCTTGTGTATACGCCTTCGCCGCAAACACGATCAGCCCCACGCGGTCAGAGACGCGGCCTTCGATAAACTCAGAGCCGACGGACCGGGCCGCCTCGAAGCGGTTCGGGGTGAAGTCCTGCGCTTTCATCGAGGTGGAGGTGTCGAGCACCATCATGATGTCGACGCCTTCGGCAAAGCGCTCGCGGATGACGTTTTGGTCTTGTGGTCGTGCAAGGGCGAGGATGCCGAGCGTCAGCGCGCCCATCCGCAGGAGCACGGGCAGTGCGCGCATCCGGGTCCAAAACGTGGCAGGCATCACTTTAGCTGAGGCGGTGTTGCTAAACCGCAGTCCCGTTTGCTGCCGCGCACGCCACCAACTCCACCCGCCGAGGATCGGGACGAAGACCAGTAAAATCAGCCACTCAGGTTGTGCGAACGTCATTGTTTGTGATAAATGATTTGATTAGCCACGGATGCGCACGGATATACACAGATGGTCATCGTGTAAGCTAAACACAAGGGTATTAATAGACTAAGCGTTTGTATTGGAGTTTCGTCGGCCCAAAGTTAAGCAGGAGGCCAATGCGGATGGACGTAGCGCGAAGGTAATTCAGCAACTGGGCCTCATCGACTGATGCGAAGTTTGCCTTGGCTTTGAGTTCAAGGATCACCTTGTTCTCGACGAGGATGTCAGCAAAGTAGTTACCGACCTCCACATTCCGATAGCGCACCTTGATTGGTGCTTGTTGTACGGCGTGTACATCGCGGTCTCCTAGCGCCACCATTAACGCGTTTTCATATACCTTCTCCAGAAAACCAAAGCCCAACTGGTTGTGCACATCCATTGCTGCCCCCAAGATAGCCCCTGTCAATTCCTTATGTAGCAGCTTCTCTGATGGCATGCCTCTACTCATAGTATCCGTGATCATCCAAAGAAAGGGGGGGGCGCGCTTGTTTGGGGTGCAAGAAAACAGCACGCCTGAAAGTATTGTCTAGGTTTATCGTTTGCTTAACTCGCCTTTCATAACCATCTGTGATCATCCGTGTCCATCCGTGGCTAATCAACTCCCAAGCGTGTTTTCACCGCCGCGATGAGTGCGGGGAGCACAACGCCTGAGGGGCCGAGGACAACTTCGTCGAGTTCATCTGCGATGGCGCTGCGGGCGATGTTGACTTCGGCGGTGTAGGCGCGGGTGGCTTCG
>CAYYHN010000898.1:0-2170 GCA_964471245.1 uncultured Rhodothermaceae bacterium
CAAGTAGGCGAGGTCGTTTAGTTGCCCGATCTCGTCGCCGCTGTGGAGGAGCGGCATGCCACGCATCGCAAAGACGACGCTGTGCATCATTAGCATGCGCCGCACGGCAGCGTCGATCTTGCCGGGATGGGCCTCAATCTGCGCTTTCTGCAAGCCTGTAAGCGCAGCCGCTGTACCTGACGTGCGCGATTCGCCCGTGTTCTGATCCACCTGAAAGTGGTAGCCTTCAGCAAAACTGCCTTGCCATTCGCCCGCATAAAACGCACTCAGGAAACGCCGCGTATCGTAGCCTTGCTGCCCGACCGTGGCAGCATTGGTGTCATCGATGCCCCAGCCGATGTCGTCGTGGCAGCGAATGTAATTGAGCCACAGCGCCTCGGTCGGGGCTTGCGGCACGGTCGTCAGCATCGTGCGGAGCAACTGAGTGTTTTCTGAGGCCAGCGCGTGCCAGAGATGGCACATCAATGCGGCGTTGTAGCCGATCTCGCACTCTTTGTTGGCAAAGCCGCCTGAGCCGAGGTAGCGAACCACTTCATCGGGTGCAACGATGGCTTCGCTTTTGAACAGAAGTCCGGGTGCGGCAATACGGACAAGGGCGCGGTAGGCGCGCAGCAGTTCATGTGCCTCGGGTTGATTGAGGCAGTTCGTGCCAAGACGCTTCCAGAGGAATGGCACGGCATCCAGCCGGAGCCCATCAAGGCCGACATTCGCGAGGAAGAGGATTTCCTCTAGCATCCGCAAGAAGACCTCGGGGTTGGTGTAGTTGAGGTCCCATTGGAATTGATAAAACGTGGTCCACACCCATTTCTGGAGGGCTTCGTAGTAGGTGAAGCTGCCGGGTGCAAAGTCGGGGAAGACGTCTTGGACCGTGCGCTCATAAGCGTCCGGCATCGTCCGGTCATCGAAGCAGAAATAGTACTGCTGGAAGCGCGTCTCGCCAGCCAAGGCGCGCTTCGCCCACACGTGCTCCTGCGCCGTGTGGTTCATCACGAAGTCGATGACCAGCACGATACCCGCTTCGCGCAGCATCGTCGCCAGATGTCGTAAGTCCTCCATCGTGCCTAAGCGTGGATCGACGTCGCGGTAATCTTCGACTGCGTAGCCGCCATCGTTAGGGCCGGAGCGCGGCTTGAGCAGTGGCATCAGGTGTAGATACGTAATGCCAAGTTCTTGCAAGTACGGAATCTTGGCTTCAATGCCGTGGAGGTCGCCTGCAAACAGGTCCACATACAGCATCATGCCAACCTGTTCGTGCCCTTGGAACCATGCAGGATCCGCTTCGCGCAAGGCATCAGCCGTACGGCACGCTGCCGGCCGTGCTGCGTGGGTCGCCATCAGCGCTGCCAGCATCTGATCCACCCATTTGACCTGCTCGAAGCCGTTGCCATACACCGCCGCATACGCACGCCAGAAATCCGGTATGTGCGTCCTAATGCGTGCGCCGAGTTCTGGGTGGGCTGCAATAGCTTTGGCGTAGCGCGCTAGGTAGCGCTCGGTCAGCAGCGCTTCGTGGTCGCCGTTCTGCCAGCGTTTCTTTGTGAGTCGTGAAGGCACTTGAGGGCGGGAGGATGGGGGTTTGGGAGGGTGGGCGGCTAGTGCTACGTCAAGATTGAATCGTCGGGTTCTGTATGTCCCTTTTCGCGCCCACCTACGTTCCTTGATCTCGCCATACCTACGGGTATGCCTGCACTCAAGCGCCTTGGTGGACACAAAAATGACCAACACATCGACCCGTCATACCAACCTTGACGCAGCACTAGTCTAGCTCTAGGATTACGCCTTCATTTGGGCGCAGGCTGAGCGTGCCGTCGATGGCGACGCCCGTCTGGTCGAGGTTCGTGGTAAGGATGAGAGTGCCGGGCTGGTCGACTTCGATGGTTCGGGGCGCATCAGAGAAGTTGAGAGCTACAAGCATGGTCTCGCCTTCTGCCATGCGGCGGTAAACGAAGCAGTCGTCCGGCACGTTATCGACAGGAGCGTAGCTGCCGCCGTGCAAGGCCGTCGAATACTTGCGGAGCGTTAGCAGGTAGCGGTGGAGCGACAGCATCGACGCCTCATCCTTGAGTTGTGCGTTGACGTTGCGTGTGGTGTAGTCGTCGGGGATGGGCAGCCACGTGCTGTCGGCATCGGAGAAGCCTGCGTTGGTGGAGGCGTCCCATTGCATGGGGGT
>CAYYHN010000899.1:0-2168 GCA_964471245.1 uncultured Rhodothermaceae bacterium
AATCACGCAGGCCGTCTCAGCCGCCGGGTGCAACATCCTCGACGTATCGCAAAAGATTCTGCAAGGCTACTTCACGCTGATTATGCTGGCGGACATTACGACGATGCGGGGTACCGTACGTGACCTGCAAGCACAACTCAACGTTGTCGCCGAACGCCTCGGCGTTCGCGTCATCGCCCAGCATGAAGACCTATTCAAAGCCATGCATCGGCCGTAATGCGTACGTTTGCTTTGCGCACTTTTGTGATTCGTACGCTCACGTTGTCCGCTTTAGCGATTCGGATCTAGCAACCAAAAGCGAGCCTTGCGAGCGTACGAAAGCCGCACAGCGGCGTCCCAAATACGAAATACGAATCCGTTATGCCCTTCAAACTTCGAGAAGTGATCGATACGGTACGGATGAGCGAGGTGGAGCACTTCGACATTCGGACGATCACGTTGGGGATTTCGCTGCGTGACTGCACCAGCCGTTTACCACAGACTGTACAGGCGCGGGTGTACGACAAAATCCGGCGCACGGCGGCACACCACGTGAACGTGGCGGAGGAGGTTGAGGCGCGGTATGGCGTGCGCATCGTGAACAAGCGTGTGTCGGTTACGCCCATCGCCATCGTAGCAGATGGGGCAAGCCCCGGCGACATGGTGGCGCTGGCGCGGGTGATGGACCAAGCTGCTGAAGATGTCGGCATCGATTACTTAGCGGGTTTTTCGGCACTGGTCGAAAAAGGTAGTACGCGAGGCGATGTCGCGCTGATTCAGTCGCTGCCAGAGGTCATGGCCACGACGCAGCATGTCTGCGGCTCCGTCAACTGCGGCTCCACACAGGCGGGCATCAACGCCGATGCCGTACTGCAGATGGCGCAGGCTGTCAAGAAAACGGCGGCGATCACACCGGATGCTATTGGCTGCGCGAAGATGGTGGCGTTCTGCAACGCGGTGCCCGATAGTCCATTCATCGCAGGCGCGTTCCACGGCGTCAGCGAACCGGAGGCGGTCATCAACATTGGCATCTCAGGACCGGGTGTCGTGCTGCGCGCCGTCGAAGAGTTAGGACCGAACGCCGACTTTGGTACGCTGTCTGAGGCGATCAAACGCACGGCGTTCAAGATCACGCGGGCGGGTGAACTCGTAGGTCGCGCCTGCGCTGAGCGTCTTGCCAAACGCACAGGCGTGCCCATTACGTTTGGCGTCGTCGATATTTCGCTGGCTCCGACTCCTGCCGAAGGCGACTCGATTGCGGATATTTTGCGCGCAATGGGCCTCGAAGACGTAGGGGCACCGGGCACGACCGCAGCGTTGGCCTTGCTCAACGACGCCGTCAAGAAAGGCGGACAGATGGCGTCGAGCTACGTGGGCGGGCTGAGCGGGGCGATGATTCCGGTCTCGGAAGATCAGGCGATGATTCGCGCTGCGGAGCACGGCCACATCACCATCGAAAAGCTGGAAGCCATGACGGCCGTTTGCTCGCTGGGCCTCGACATGATCGCCATTCCCGGCGACACTTCCGCAGAAACCATTGCGGGCATCATGTTCGATGAGTTCGCCATCGGCATGATCAACCACAAGACGACCTCGGCGCGCCTGATCCCTGTTCCCGGCCTCAAGGTAGGCGATGAGGTCGATTACGGCGGCCTATTAGGACGCGCGCCGATCATGCCCGTCTCCACACTCAGCAACGCCCTCTTTACCCACCGCGGCGGCCGCATTCCCGCCCCGATGCGCAGCCTTGTCAACTAGGTGCTCGTCCTGTAAATCAACCATGCTTCACGCCGAACCTCTCACGCTTACCCTTCGCTCGCCGTTTCGTATTGCGCATGGAACGAGCACCGAGCGCACCAACGTGCTGGTCACGATTTCGGCCGACGGACTGATGGGCTTTGGCGAGGCCGCCTTGCCGCCCTACTATCCCACAACACGCGAGGACGTGGTAGATTACATTCAGCGCACACCGATTGCTGCACTGCTCAACGAGGATCCGCTGGCTTTACATACAGCGCTCGACGCACTTCCAGACGGCCCGACACCGGCTCGTGCAGCCCTCGATATGGCCCTGCACGACCTCTGGGCCAAGCGACTCGGCCATCCGCTCTACCGCCTCTGGGGCCTCCGCCTGACCGACGCGCCGGTCAGTTCGCATACACTAGCAATCCCCAGCGACCTCGCAGAGT
>CAYYHN010000900.1:0-2167 GCA_964471245.1 uncultured Rhodothermaceae bacterium
ACCGAGTCGCCCTGCCAGCACAAGAGACGTAATCACCGGCCCAATTTCCTTGATGACCGACAGCGCCAGCATGTTGGGGAGCACGTCCTCCGCCCCAAAACGACTCAGCGTGCCACGGCTCTGCATTGCCAACACAATCCCAATAGCAAATCCGGTGACGGCGGTTAGGACGAAGCTCTTCGACCCGGCCTCATCCATCTGATTCAACAACTCGCGGCCTTCGAATGGACGCCGCCAGAAGCGCTTGAAAAACTCAGCGACAAACAACCCTAGCCCGCCAGCTCGTTCGGCAAATTCTAAGAAGGCGGAAGGGCGTTGCATCGAAAGGAAGTGGTCGGCGGAAAGTCGGGATGGCAGAAGTTAGGGGACGCTGGACTGGCGTGCCAGGAAAAGGTGATGCGGTGCACGCGAGTTGCAAAGCACGAGTTACGACTGGACAGGCTGCCTCGATAGCGATGGCCCGTGTCGACAAGCTTTCCAGTAGTATGGAAGTAAGGCATCGAATGGCATTGCCAACGATAACAATCCTACCATCAGCATACCTTGCCACCAGCTATGCGCTACACAGTCCTGTTCGCAGCACTTGTTCTGTTTCTTGGAACGCTTCAGCAAACCGCCGCACAATCGGTGGACCTCGTCCTGAATTATCCTGCGACGTACCCCACACCGTTCGTGGGCGATATCGTAGATGGTCTGGAAAACGGCAACCCGAAATATGGGCAGTTGACGCTGATTTACACCAACGCCAAGCAGCCGCAAGCTCCCGAGCAATTTTGTGCTGGTTATCGACATCCTTGGGCCGGACGGACCGATCTTGACGAACCTTGCCTCCGATCCAATTGCGCTGCTACCAGGTGTGTATACATTTCCGCCCTATTCCCACGGCGCGTCTGCACTTTCCTTTGGCGTGGACTTAGGAGAGCTTGAGCAGCAAATTGGCACCGACTACTTGGTGAAGTCGCTTCGGTCTGGGGTGGTGGCAGAGGGAATGTACACGGTGGACATTCGAGTGGAGGCTGAAAACTTGGATATCGCGCCGGTGTTTTCTAGCACAACCGTTCAGATCATCTATCCCGAGCCCGCCGTGCTCATTGGCCCTACCGATGGGGAATTGGTTACGCAGAAGTCGCCGTTCTTTACGTGGGCTGCTCCGGTTGCGCCGCCGGGGAGTGCCTTGACGTACGAGTTTCTGCTGGTTGAAGTATTGCCGGGGCAGACACCACTTGAGGCGATTCAAGGCAATCGGCCGCATCATTCCGCCTCGTTAGTAGGGCGCACGTCCTTTGCATACACCCCGAACCTCTTACCGCTCGAAGTTGGGGCTCGGTACGCTTGGCAAATCCAAACGCGCGACGCGAATACGCCTGATCGCCCCTTCAAGGACGATGGCTATACCGAGATCTACACCTTCACCTATGGCATCGATGCCTTCGACCCGCCCCAAATCGTTGCGCCAATGGATGATGCCGACGTCACATCCGGAGCCATTCAGTTCGCATGGGGACCTCCGCTCAATCTTCCGGTGGGCATCGATCCCGCGCGGTTGCAGTATGAAATCGAACTGTCGGCGGCGAGTGAAAAGAGCCGATTGGGGCGTCTGGCAGCCACGCCAAGGCGTATTCCCATTCCAGCAGGGCAAACAACCTACACGTATGGCCAAAAAGGGGAACTGCCACTCCGGGAAGACCAAGGTTACACGTGGCGGCTGCTTGTTCGCGATACGGATGGACGTATCGGTGAAGGCACCAGCGAACCGCAGACGTTTCGGGTTGCCAAGCCCGTCTCGACGCCACCCATCGAAAATCCGCCCACAGATCGCCCGCCGGTAGTAGAACTGCCCGAGGATCCGAGCCCACCCATCGGGTTGCCCGATTTAGGCGATGGCGTGCGCGTGCGTGGCATCGTAGAAGCCATCGCCTTCGACGCCGTCACACAAGATCCCGCCACGTTCATAGGACTCGCTCTCTTTCCAGCCGATGCCGATGATGTTTCTGAGCCAGCAGCCAGCGCCATCACCGATCAGTTGGGGCGTACGACGTTTCCAAGCGTAGCACCGGGTACGTATCGCATCCGCACGCAAGATCCCGTGTATGGATATCGTTCCGAGCCCTTTACGGTGCGGCAAGGACGCATGAACAAACCTATTGAGCTTACGCTCACGCGTAGC
>CAYYHN010000901.1:0-1243 GCA_964471245.1 uncultured Rhodothermaceae bacterium
ACCTGCACGACCCACGCAAAGCACAAGACAACCGCTGGACGCATCGGCCGCCGATGGATTGGGCCAAGGCCGAGCAGCGACACGTGGCAGGCACCGTCGAACAGCGTCTCTTCGATGGCATGAAGCGACTGGCCCATGCGCGCAAACGCTTGCCCGCCTTGCATGGACGTGCTGATGAACGCATCCTCATCACAGAGAACGACCGTCTGCTTGTCGTCGAGCGCGGCAGCGGCGCGGACCGGCTGCTGATGGTCGCCAACTTCGCCCACACAGCACAGCGCCTGCCGACAAACGCCTTGCCCGCCTACTGGCGGCACCGAAGCTTCCGCGACGAACTCTCAGGGAACACACTGCATTTCTTTCCCGATGAGATACTCATCGAGCCTTATGGCACCTACTGGCTGACACCTGCGCCAGAAGCGCAACTTGGACACGCTGTCCGCACCACACTCCGGTTATCTGTGGACACAAACTGGGGTGAGGACCTTTACGTCTACGGTGCGCTACCCATCCTTGGCGATAGCGACCCCTACCGTGCCCTCGGCCCACTCGAAGGGGACGCCTACCCTGAATGGTTGCTCACGCTCGATGTGCCGGAAGGCGTCTGGTTTCAGTTCCGCTGGCTCAAACGACGCGGCACCGACATTATCGGCTGGTCCCCGCAGGTGTACGCGATGCAGGCAGGCTCGGATAAGGTGTATACCTTGTAGCTCGGTCGGTCGCTGTATGGCTTTTTGTCGATGTGCCTATCAATGATTTGTGCTTGGATGCACTATATCATATTTTAGATATAGTTATAATTTGATATAGGCAACTCACAACAACGTATGCTTCCCAAACCGCTCGTCGCAGCTTCATTGGAACCGTTGGTACTCGGCCTTCTTGGGCAGGGCGAAACGTATGGATATGCCATCATCCAAGAAATTCAGCGCCTGTCAGGCGGCCGCCTCACGTATACGGCCAACAAACTGTACCCACTCCTCCACAAGCTTGAAAACAATGGCCTCGTCGCAGCCGTGTGGCGCGATGGTGGCCCGGGGCCTGGCCGGAAGTATTACCACTTGACGCCTAAAGGGGAGCAGGCCCTTGCTCGCACCAAACAGGATTGGCTGGCTGTCAACGGCATCCTCGCCCAGATTTGGGGCACCGATCTAGCGCTTGGCACCTAGGATTGCCACTGCACCAAGTACGACATACTAAGTACCAAGCTCCAACCATGTTCTCTCTCGAAACAGCGCTGGCG
>CAYYHN010000901.1:1263-2166 GCA_964471245.1 uncultured Rhodothermaceae bacterium
GCCGCACCTTCTCGGCCGAAGACCTCGACGAACTCGAACGGCATCTGCGCGATCACGTCGCCGACTTGGTAGCGAAAGGTGCCACGGAGGAGGACGCCTTTCGCACAGCCACAGCGGCGCTGGGCGATCTCGATGGCGGCGAAGCAGAATACCGCAAGGTGCGCTGGGGCAAGCTGCGGCGGCAGCGACAAATCGGGCACGAGGTGCGCTGGCGTATGGCCTTGTTGCGCAGTTACCTCACGACAGCGCGGCGCGCCCTGATCCGCCAGCGCGGCTTTACCTTCATTAACCTTGCCGGGCTGACATTGGGCATGGCCTGCTGCCTGCTCCTGTTCCAGTACGTCGCTTTCGAGTACAGCTTCGACCGCTTTCATAGCGACGACCTCTACCGTGTCACGCTCCACGCAACCGACCAGCAAGGTGCAGCCGTCGCAACACATGGCGCTACGCCCTACAGCTTTGGCCCATCCATTGCTGACGCTATTCCTAACCTCACCTACGCCCGTATCCAGCCCAACTACGGCGACGCGATTTTTCAATATGATGGCGGAGCTGAGCCCCGGACGTTCAAAGAAACACAGGTGCTCTACGCCGACAGCACCCTCCTCGATTTGTTCGCTTTCCCGCTCGTGTCCGGCGAACACACAGGCGCTCCAGGCACAATAATACTCTCCCAAACAACTGCCCAGCGCTACTTTGGAAGTGCCGATCCGATTGGACAGCAACTCTACGTGACGGGCTGGGTGCGCGGCGCATACACGGTGGAGGGCGTACTGGTAGACGTCCCTGCGCACAGCCACCTCCAGTTTGACGCCTTGCTTCCCGTAGCCGATCTGCTACGCCTTTCCCGCTACGCAGACCCAAATACAGGTTGGGACCGCACCAACTTCGCCACCTACCTCC
>CAYYHN010000902.1:0-2157 GCA_964471245.1 uncultured Rhodothermaceae bacterium
CAAAATCCGGGATGGCGGCTTCGAGGCCATCGACAACGGCGCGGATGGCTTGGGCATTGTGGCCAGCCTGCAGCAGCGCAAAATTGAACGGCATGTGCAGTTCATCGTCATTGCCGTAGTAGGTAGCCCACTCGTCCCAATCGAAAATATGGATCTCGCCGACGCTGTAGCGCGGCTGCTCGGGAGTGCTCATTTCGTCGAGCAGGGCGCGGATCTCGCCAAAGGTTTTGTGGACATCGGAGTGTCCTTTGTCGTACAGGTGGACCAAGCTGTCGTACGCGCCCATGTCTTTGTGGTATTCGCCGCGCCGGGTGTTCGGCGGGTTGTCGCGCATTTCCGGGTCCTTCATGATGTAGTGCGCCACGTCGATCCGGAAGCCGTCTACGCCGCGCTCTAACCAGAATCGCATGGCGTCCAGCATGGCCTGCTTCACCTCGGGGTTGCGCCAGTTGAGGTCGGGCTGCTCCTTCAGGAACGAGTGCAGGTAATACTGTCCCGTCGCCTCATCCAGCGTCCACGCTGGGCCACCGAAGACGCTGAGCCAGTTGTTCGGCGGACTGCCGTCCGGTTTGGGATCGCGCCAGACGTACCAGTCGCGCTTGGGGTTGTCTTTCGACGACCGCGATGCCTTGAACCAAGCGTGCTGATCCGACGAATGGTTGGGCACAAAGTCGACGATGAGTTTCATCCCACGCGCATGCACGCCTTCCACCAGCTTATCGAATGTGGCGAGGTCACCGAACATGGGGTGCACGTCCGTGTAGTCCGAGACGTCATAGCCGAAGTCGGCCATCGGCGAGGGGTAGAAGGGCGAAAGCCAGATGGCTTGCACTTTCAGCGTTTTGGCGAGGTAATCGAGCCGGGCGATGACGCCGCCGAGGTCGCCGATGCCGTTGCCGGTGGTGTCTTGGTAACTACGAGGGTAAATCTGGTAGATGACGCCAGTTTGCCACCAGAGCAAGTCGCGCTTAGCCATCGGGTTTGGTGGGTTAGAAGTGGGAAAATCTCCGGATGAATGGGGGCTGAAGATACGTTGCGGCGTGCACTATCGGAACAGGTCATGGGCACGTAACTGCTAGGCCTGAAAAAGGCGTAACACGCAATTGGATGCAGAATTGTTCAAGACCTGCCTCTATGGGATGCTGCCGAATGAAAACGATTGCACCTTTTTCATTTTTGTCCTACTGTGCACCAACGGATCACGTTGTGCTCGACTTTTTCGGGAGATGAGCAGGAGACAGAGCGAGTCGTTTCATACCACTTCTGTGCTTCCTGCCTCTTGACCTTTTGCGTCGTACTGTACCCAACTTGATCCCTAAGCGCAGGCCATCCACCAGACCTGAAGAACTATGCCCACGTTGAAAGATGTTGCCAAAGAGGCCGGGGTCTCCACAGCCACCGTCTCACGTGTATTGAATGGGTCAGGTGTGGTGCACGAGCGCACCCGCGAACGGGTGCAGCAGGCCATCGATGCCTTGGGCTACCAGCCTAGCCGTGTGGCTCGGCGGCTTCGGGTAAAGGACCAAGCCTCGTACATGCTAGGCTTGATGATCCCCGATTTGCAAAATCCGTTTTTTGCCGAGATCGCGCGCGGTGTAGAGGACGTTGCCTACGAGCATCGGCATGCGCTCATTGTGTGCAACACGGACGAGAATGCCGAGAAGGAGGAGTTTTACCTCCAGACGATGCGCGCTGAGTCGGTGGACGGCTTCATTCTGCCCACCACGGTCGGGCGCAGCAGCACGTTCGACCTCCTGATGGCTGAGCGCAAGCCCATCGTCTGCGTCGACCGCCGCGCCGACGACTTGCACCTCGATACCGTCGTCGCCGACAATGCGCGCGGAGCCTTCGAGGCGACGGAGCGGTTACTGGCGCTGGGGCACCGGCGTATTGGCATTATCATCGGCCTGCCGCACCTCTCTACCAGTCAGGAGCGTCTCAATGGCTACAAGGAGGCCCTCGCCGCACACGATGTGGCTTTCGATCCCACATTGGTGTGCGAAGGCAATTCCCGTAAAGAAGGGGGTGCTGAAGGCACACATGCCCTCATGGCCTTGCCCGAGCCGCCTACCGCGCTGTTTCCCTGCAATAACATGATGACGCTTGGCACCTTGGAGGCACTCAACGAACGCGGCCTCCATGTCGGCCGCGATGTAG
>CAYYHN010000903.1:0-2153 GCA_964471245.1 uncultured Rhodothermaceae bacterium
AGTCGATGCCGAGGACGCTGGTTGCATTCGTAATGCCGAGGAGGTCGCCGGGCGTGACATCGTAGGCACGCGTTTCGCCAGGTCCTTTGTTTGGGATAATGTCAGCAATGCGGAACGAACCGGATTTGTTCGCCACCTGCATGCCCGCCGTGTGTGCATCAAACGCTTGCGGACGCGGGGCGGCTTTCAGGGCGGCTTTGGCTTGTGCATCTTGGCGACGGTTGAAGAGCCGCTGCGCCATTTGCGTCGCCATGCTGCCATCGCTTTCGACACCAGCATCGCCACCGCCACTTGTGCCGCCGGGCGTGACCACCGCACACGCGTAGTCGTCTTCAAACGTGACGAAGTTGCCCGGCGTCGAGTCTTGGTCTTGCTCGTTGGCGGTCAGGACTTGGGCGCAGTCTTGCACCGACCAGTTGGAGTCCATGATGGTCGTCAGCGTCAGTACCGCACTGGTGCCTGTCGCCAAGCTGCCAACCGTCCAGATGCCCGTGATGGGGTCGAACGTATCGGTGGGATCACTTGGGATAGCTTGCACGAACGTGAGGCCGTAGGGCAGGTAGTTCTGTACTGATACACCCGTGGCAGTTTGTGCACCCGTGTTGGTGATGGTTAGCGTAAAGACGGCTTGTTGACCTTGTAACGCACCAGGGTTGTTGACGAAGTTAGCAAGCTGCAAGTCTATCACGCCTGTGTTGCCGCCCGAAGGGGCAGAGAAGCCAAAGTCAGCCAATAGAAATGCATCGCCAGCGTTTAAAACTACTTGCAGTGGGTCGTTGGCCGTTGTCAGCGTGTAGCCTACGGGCACGCTGCTGCCGACGACATCAACACAATAGGTACCTGCGGTGAGGCCAGTGAATAGGTAGTACCCCGTCGCGGAGGTGACTTCTGTGCCCACGAGCACATCATCGCCGGAGCCGCAGAGCGTGTCGAGTCCGGGAAGTGTGAGGTTGACCGTCACGCCTGCAAGCGGCGCATCACCTGCGTCGAAGACGCCGTTGCTGTTCGCATCAAGGAAAACGAAGTCGCCGATGCTGTTGGGGACGGCGGGTGCATTGGGCGTAACGGTGACACATCCTTCATCGTCTTCGCCGTTGGTCGTCCCGTTGCCAGGTGTGGCATCCACATCGTTTTGGTCCACCGTCCAGACTTGGGCGCAGTTCTCGAAGGGCAGCGTGTCGTCTTCGAGGCGCACGCGGATGTCTAAGGTGATCGTTTCACCGGCCGCAAGAGTTGGGATCGTCCACGTCACATAGCCTGCCGTTTCGCTGGGCGTGGTGCCGGGTGCAGCGTAGGGGAAGTCCCAGAACGACACCTGCGTTGGAAGCTGGTCTGAGACTTCAATGTTCGTCGCAGGATCGGTCCCTGCATTCGTAAGCGTCAGTGTGTAATCGAACGTGTCGTTTAGGCTGGGCGTTGCGTTGTTCGTGGTCTTGGTTAATTCAAGGTCAACGCCTACAACGGGCGCTGTGACGGTGTAGCCGAAATTGTTGTTGGGGTCCGTATTGCCAAAACCCGTAAAGTCGGCTTCGTGCACGCCTACGGTGGTGAGCGTGGCCGTGCCGGGAAGGTCGCCCGTATTTACTTGCACAAGATATGCGCCCGTCGAAGCGACCGTAAAGCTATAGGTGCCATCAATAGCCGTCGTCGCAGTGGCGATCAGGGCTTCGCCTGCATTGATGATGCCGTCATTGTTCGCATCGCGATACAGCGAAATGGTGACGCCTGCATCCACGATATCGCCTGCGTTGAAGAGGCCGTCGGCGTTCACATCCTCAAATACGGTTCCCGTGATGGTATTGACGCCATCCGTGAGGCACGCGACGGCTTCGTAATCCGTGCTTTCCGTCAAGGCCGCTACCAACGTGGCGACGCCCGTCGTTTTGTTGACCGTAAAATAGCTGTTGGCATTGGCCCCGCCGTTGGTGCCCGTCGTTCCATAAAACGTCCCGTAGGCATCGAACGCCAAACCTTCGAGGTCGTCTTGCCCGAGCGCGCCAACATCAGAAACAGAACCCGTAGCTTTATCAATTCGGACAAGCCGGTCGCCACTACCACCGTTGTTGGCGATGCCAAACATCTGCCCATCGTGCGTGTCGATGGCGATGTCGTCAATGTCGAAAAAGCCCGTGGCTCCACCTGAGGTGATGACG
>CAYYHN010000904.1:0-2142 GCA_964471245.1 uncultured Rhodothermaceae bacterium
CTTTGCGCTCTTGCCACTGCTGAACGTTCGCAACATTTCGCCGCTGCGCGCCTTACGGGCGTCATACGATGAGACCAAAACCAAGCTGGATCCCTTGCGTGTGGCGGCCTATGCCCTGATCGCGTTCGGCGTCATCGGCTTTGCCGTTGTGCAAGCCCCAACACCCGTCTTCGGTATCGGCTATGCGATTGGTGTGGCGGTGGTGTTTTTGATGCTGGCAGCAATGGCGAAACTCATCACGGTAGCCACGCGACGGTTCTTCCCAAGCGGATGGTCGTATGTATGGCGGCAAGGACTCGCCAACCTCTATCGGCCGAACAATCAGACGCTTTTGCTGATGCTGGCTCTTGGCCTCGGTACGTTTCTGGTGATGACGCTCTTCCTTTCGCAGGAAACGCTAACGCGACAGGTCGAGATTTCCGGGGGCGGCGAGCGGCCCAATATCATTTTCTTCGACATCCAGCCCACGCAAGTGGCTGGCGTGCGCGAACTTGTGGAGGAGCAGGACCTGCCGGTGATGGACGAGGTGCGCATCGTGACGATGCGTATCGCCGAAGTAAAAGGCCGGACCATCGATGAACTCCGTGCCGATACAACCGTGCGGGTAGGATGGCCGTATACGCGCGAGTACCGCTCGTCTTATCGCGATTTCCTGACGGACGCGGAGACGCTGCTCGAAGGCACATTCGAGACCACCTGGAACGAAGGCGAACTCGTCCCAATCTCAATCGAAGCCGACATCAAGAATGACCTCGGCCTTGAACTGGGCGATGAAGTCGTCTTTGATGTGCAAGGCGTACCTGTGGCGACGCGTGTCTCCAGTGTCCGCGAAGTCGATTGGCAGCGATTGCAGACGAACTTCTACGTCGTCTTTCCGCCGGGCGTCCTCGAAGAAGCACCGCAGTTCAGCGTCATTCTGACCAACGTGCCGGATGAAGCTGCCTCGGCGACGCTTCAGCGTAACGTCGTGCGAGCATATCCGAACGTCTCGTCCATCGACCTCTCGCTCATCCTCGACGTGTTCGATACCATCTTCGGCCGCATCGCTTTCGTCATCCGCTTTATGGCGCTGTTCAGCATCTTGACGGGCCTGATCGTGCTCGCCGGGGCTGTCATCGTGAGCCGGGCGCAGCGCGTTGAGGAAAGCGTGTTACTTAAAACACTCGGAGCTTCTCGGCAGCAAGTGCGCAAGATCATGCTGGTCGAATACCTGTTCCTCGGCGTTTTCGCCACGCTCACGGGCTTACTTCTCGCCCTCGGCGGCGGTTGGGCACTTGCGTTCTTCGTCTTCGAGACGACGTTCGTCGCGCCGCTATGGTCGCTTGCTCTCGCCCTCGTCCTCGTCGTCGGCCTTACGATGCTGATTGGCATCCTTAGCAGCCGCGGCGTCTACGACCGCCCACCGCTTGAGGTGCTGCGCATCGAGGCCTAGGGGAGTTGCCACGAATGGCACAAAGGGTTTGGGGAACGTGCGTATTTGCTTACAGCACGTGCCGCTTCGACGACATTTGCAAAGGCGTCAGGTGTGGTATGCTTACGAATGAGCACGAATAGTGCCTGCCCAAGTGGATGTACCGTTCCCTCCGTCTCGGCTGCTTCCACTCATATAGCCCCAAGGCCAACTTTACCATCCCATCCACTGCATCCTTCCCAAACATCCTGCCCTTCCCAACCTTCCCACACTTCCAACCTCAGATGCACGAAGCTGAGCACTTCTTTACCTGCCCGTACTGTTGGGAGCAGATCTCAATGCTGCTGGATACATCTGTGATGGAGCCACAAGTCTACATTGAAGACTGCGAAGTGTGCTGTCGACCCATCGAAGTGGCCTACCAAGCCGATGGCGAAGGAGTTATGATGTTTGATGCGCAGCCGACGCTGTGAGCAAGCCGCATTTGTTGACGAGAGTTGACATCCAGCAACAGAAAAAGCAGGCAACGTTAAGTATCATGTAGCTGTTGCTTGAACTCGATGGATGCTGCGCCATGCTCCCCGATCATATCCAGATTGCCCCACCCGTCTTTAATCCCGTTGTCGCTTGGGGAATTGGTGGCCTCGCCGTTGTCATGGCTGTGCTGACGACGTTAGTTGTGGGGCGGTACGATGCACACCGGCGAAAGAAGTTGGCGTTTGGTTTTAGTT
>CAYYHN010000905.1:0-2138 GCA_964471245.1 uncultured Rhodothermaceae bacterium
GGCGTTCTGCGCGGGAGCGAGGCGAGTCGGGGACTCGGCCCCGTCCGCGGCCAGCACCTAATCAACGTCCACCTCGATGCACCTACGGGGAAAATCCTGCCTCAGCTTGCAAAGGCGTTAGCTAGCTAAGCGTCCTCACCTGGCAACCAGAGATGCTGAGACAAGTCTACGTTGCCTTCGTCATCAAACGTAACGCCTTCACTACGAAGGCGCTCCTCCATCACAGCCGGCCCGCTGAAATGCCGCTTACCGCTAAGCGCGCCGTAGCGATTGACAACGCGGTGACACGGCAACCCCTTATCGACTACGGCCTTCATTGCCCAGCCGACCGTGCGTGCTGCGCTGCGTTGCCCAAGGTGCGAGGCGATGTGCCCGTATGTCGTCACTTTGCCATGTGGAATTTGCGCCACCACGTCCCAGACACGGGTGAAGAAATCGTCTTTAGCGTTAGGCATCACGAGGTGAGATCAAATGTCAGCGCGCGTTCGACTTGATGGCCGGTGGTCTGGTCGATGACGCGAATGGTGACGTCGAGGGTGCCGGCGCCGTCCCAATCGCTAAAGTCGAGCAGGATGTACTCGCGACTGGTCCGACTGGTGCCTGTGTAGTCACTGCGGGCGGCAGTACGGGCTTCGCCGTCGCGACGCAAACTGAGGAGGCCATTTTCGTTGCGTCGTGTGATGTCGTACTCGACCGTATAGCGTGTGATGTCGTCGGCTGCGTAGGTGAGATGATAGAGTTCGAAGTAGACGGCAAGCGGCGTCTGGTTGGTAAGCGCCCCAAACGGGTATGGTGCAGCGCGAGGTAAGCCCTCGGCGTCGTAGGTCGTGCTATCAGTCAAAAGGAAGGGCCGGAGATCACTCATCTCCAGCGTGCCGGGGTCGGCGCTTAGGGCTTCGAGGGAGTCGATATTCGCAGCAGCAAGCTTGACCTGTGGGCCGAGTTGCGTGTAGTCGAGCAGGTGCTGATCCCATTGCAGCGCGAGGTGATACAGCCCCGAATCGCCTCGGGCTACGCTCGTCTGCGGCGGAATTGTACCGTTGCGACCTGCTCCATCAACGATCTGCACATGATCAACATTGATGACACGACTGGTGAAGTCGGCGGCTTTCTGCACAGTCGAGACGCGGACTCCAAAATCGTCAAAATCGTTATATCCCTCGCGTTCGAGTTGCTTGCGGAGACGGCGACCAAGCTTCAACGCGCCAGGAGGCACGCTCCAGTACACCTCCGTGCGCGTGGTGCCGTCAGGATCGAGGAAGCGGGCGGTGCGGTAGGCAATGTCAAGCACTTCGCGGTCGCGTAGAACCTCCGTGTATTGCACGGGCGCGTACTGTTCGCGGAAGTAAGCTTGCTCTTGGTCTTCGGTTTGCGTCCGCACCAAAAAACGATTCGTGAAGGCCTGCAAGTTTTGATAGTTACGTTCATCCACGTAGTTAGCGATGTCCGCATAGCGCGGTCCAAAGTCAGGGTGGAGTTCGCTAAGTTGCTGGTGAACTATCTTCAACGTCGTTAGCAGGCGCTGTGCTTTGCTAATGCCACGCGGGGTGCGGGCAATGCCAAATTGAAGCACGCGTGGCACAAGATCCATTGTTTCGC
Source organism: uncultured Rhodothermaceae bacterium (assembly GCA_964471245.1). GTDB lineage: Bacteria > Bacteroidota > Rhodothermia > Rhodothermales > CAYYHN01 > CAYYHN01. The sequence goes on from CAYYHN010000905.1 coordinate 1,600, forward strand.
CAATCTGGTAGTAGCCGCGCTTCCGCACAAAAATATAGACGGACGAAGCATCAATGTGGCCGTACCGCCATGCTTCATTCTCGGGAAAGTCGGAGAGCGTCAGGCTGGAACCGGGAGCGTAAACCAAGTTAGTAAGTTCACTGTGCGTAAACTCAATCTCAAAGGCTTTCTCGGGAGCGCCGTAGCGTAGGTAGATGTGACCACGATCGTCGAGGCCGGTTAGGCGCCCTTCATAAGCGTAATGCTGAAGAGCATATCCTACGCGTACCAAGTGCTCATCAAGCCGCTCGTTGGCTTCAGTGGCCGGGAGTGGGTCTTGCCGTCGCCACCATGCAATCAAGCGTGGCCCAGCCCCTTCGCGAAAGCGCCAGTTGGATTCATCTAAGTTGCCATCGAGCAGGGCGTCTTGCTCTGCGTCTGGCAGAATCAGTAGAAGCTGGGCGAGGTGTGGGGCGAGCATGTGCCGCTCCGCGTCGCTTTCGATACGGTCAACGTTGTTCAGAAGGTTGAGGTAGAGGTAGCGCGCGTCGCCAATCTGG
>CAYYHN010000906.1:0-2133 GCA_964471245.1 uncultured Rhodothermaceae bacterium
CATTTCGGCACACGGCGCTGCTGCGCTTTCGGCTGGAAACAGGCCGCACGCACCAAATTCGCGTCCACGCTAAGTTCATCGGACACGCCTTGCTCAATGACGCCAAATACGGCGGCGAGCGCGTCGTAGCCGGACCCGACACGACGAAGCGGCGCGCCTTTATCGCTAACCTCTGGAAGCTGATGCCCCGCCAAGCACTCCATGCGCACACGCTAGGCTTCGTCCACCCCACCACCCGAGAGACGCTGCACTTCGAAGCAGCCTTGCCCGAAGATATGCAAGCCGTGTTGGACCGGCTGCGAGAGGTGGAACCGGCGTGAGGGTGACAGCAATAAGTACCTCAAGTTTGGACTTACCTGTCCAAGCTTGAGGAGACAAAGAATAGAAGAGACGAAACGGCGAAGACGGCTGGAAAAACGCCTCCACTTCGTTTCGTTGCCTCCTCGTTTCGTCCATGCTACCCAAATTCAGACCATAGGTCAAAACTTGGGTTAAGTAATCGCTAGACTATCTCTCACATCACCTCGTCATTCTTATTTTAGCTTAACCAAGTTGAAGAGTACGTACTGATTCCATGAGAGCAAAAAACCTTTCCGGTGCGTCCACAACTCGACTGCATCGGCCCAACGAAGCAGTACGTTGTCAGGCTTTTGGGGCAACAGGATAGAGGTTAGCATGGCAACAGGTGTACTGAGGAGGCCGCAGAAAGAAAGGTCAGCTTCCCAGTCGGATGTCTGAGTAAGCCGGTGCACCTCAGCACCTGTGAATGGAGCTTCATCGACGGTACGCGCTTGGGGCGTCAAGAGTCGAAAGAGCTTGAGCAACGGATTGTCAGCTAATGGTTCATGAAGTAGCACACGACCGCCCGGGCGCAGGACACGGTGAATTTCCGCGAGCGCAAGATCAGGATCGAGATGATGCAAAATGCCAAATCCTACGACGAGATCGAACGTTTCATTAGGGAAAGCAAGATCATGCGCATCCATCACGTGGAAGCCATATTGCGAAGTCGGGATGCCAGCCTCACTAGCAGCTTTTTTCGCGGATGCGATGTATACCGAGGATAGATCAATTCCTTGGACGAGGGCACCACGACCGAGGTATGTCAGGCTGGTTGTGCCACGACCACAACCATAGTCAAGCACATTACGTCCAGCAATGTCATGCACGTAGGAATCGATGCGTGCATAGAAGCGCCGCAGTGAAGGGGAAGTAAATAGGTGAGAAAAGCGCTGTTTGATGCGAAGGTTTTCGGCAAGCACGTCGTGCTCAGTATGGGCTACCTGCTCGCGTTGTACGCGGGCTTGCAACGCCGGATCTTTAGGCATGAGTTGGTTTAGGCAAACGTACCGGAAGGGGACCCGTTCGGCTTACAGAAATCTTGCCAAGCCAATGCTCTGCTAATTCTTGTGGCACTAACCCAATTTCTTGAACACAGCCACTGCATATTGTGCACACGAAGCGCATTGCTTGCGCATATTGAAAAAAATCATAACATTAAATTGACGTGCAGGCTTGACGTAGCCCTGCGTAGTGCAGAACATGTAGTCTATTTTTTTGCGCCCTCGGCCTTCTCTTGTGTCCATGCCTGATACCCTTACGCCGCCTATCCATGAGTTGCTGACGCCTGCTACAATACAGGTGGGGCTGCCGGGGAGCACAAAAACTGAGGCCCTGCACAACCTCGTTTCGCTCTTTATTGGTCATCCTTCAGTAGCTGACCTTGAAGCGCTGGAAAACGCAGTGCTTGCACGCGAAGCCATGCTTTCTACAGGCGTTGGATTTGGCCTAGGGCTTCCTCACGCGAAGACGACAGCCGTTCGGGAAACGTTGGCGGCCTTCGCTGTTACCGCGTCACCGCTCCCCTTCGACGCCATCGATGGCGAACCCGTCCGCCTACTCTTTCTGCTCATCGGACCGCCCACAAACAACTCACAGCACATCCGCATCCTCGCACGACTCTCCCGTTTGATGAACCATGCTGACCTCCGCGCCCAACTCCTAGAAGCCCCCGACGTCGCAACCGTCCTAGCTATCCTCGCCGACGCCGAGCAGCACCTCTTGGACGGAAAAGGTTAGGCGTGGGAGAATGGGAGAATGGGAGAATGGGAGAATGGGAGAATGGGAGAATGG
>CAYYHN010000907.1:0-2126 GCA_964471245.1 uncultured Rhodothermaceae bacterium
CGCAGGTACAATGGCAGGGAGTTCGCCGTGGTTGCGGTCAGAGAAAAGCTGCTTATCGTACTTCTGCCGCGCGTGCCCGATGATGTGGTTGGCAAGGTCGAGGATCGGCTGTGTGGAGCGGTAGTTGTGCTCCAATTTGAGGACCTGTGCGTGCGGAAAGAGCTGGGGAAACTGAAAGATGTTGCGAAAATCGGCCCCGCGAAACCGATAGATGCTCTGCGCATCATCACCGACGGCCATCACGTTGCCATGCACCGAGGCGAACTGCTGCACAAGCTGCGCCTGCGGCTGATTCGTGTCTTGGTACTCATCCACGAGGACATGGCGACACTGCGCGGCGACCTCACGGGGGATACCGTCGTCCTGCCGAAACAGGTCGAGCGTGCGGAGCAGCAGGTCGTCATAGTCCATCAGCCCGTGCGTCTGTTTGTACGCGACAAATCGCTGGTGCAACTCTTCGAGCGCTTCCTGATGCCCGAGGAATTGCGGGTAGCGCTCCTCAAGCACATCTTGCAACGCCACACCTTGGTTGCCAACCGCCGAGAACATGCCATAGAGCGTGCGTTTGCGCGGGAAGCGTTTGCTGCTCTTGTTAAGCCCCATCTGCGTCCGCAACACGTCAATCACGTCAGCTGCGTCGGTGGAATCGAGAATGGAAAAGTTATTTGGATACCCAAGTCGCGGTGCATGACGACGCAGGATACCGAGGCAGAAAGCGTGAAACGTTCCACCCTGCACCTGCTGGCACCGCCCGTCGAGCAATGTCGCTGCGCGCGTCAGCATCTCGCGTGCCGAGCGCCGCGTAAAGGTCAGCAGCACGATATTCTCCGGCGGCGTGTTCGTCTCCACCAGATAGGCCACGCGATAGATCAGCGTCCGCGTCTTGCCTGTGCCTGCCCCTGCAATGACCAGCACCGGACCGCCACCCGCCGTCGCAGCGGCATATTGCTGCGGGTTCAGTTCACTCGCATAGTCGAGCGTCAGCTTGGGCGCAACGGCTTTGTCGGGCTTGAGAACGAAACGGCGGGCCATGTGGGGCTGTTGGCTGTTGGCTGTTGGCTGTTGGGTCTTTGGCCCTGACAGCATGGCGCTTCGGCTCGAAGTTACTACATGTACAGGATATGTCAAGATGAAACCTATATTTGGCTTTGCCTGACCTATTCCGTACCTCAAGACCTACCCGTCATCGCCGGATATAGCTTTAAGGCAACATCAAACGACAGACAGCATGTACTCTTTTGAATCCTTACGTTCGGTATAGCACGAATCGAACGCCTAGGAACATAAAACCTAACTATGCTCCGTGTACCTGTAAACGTAGCAAGCCGACTGCCCATCTTCGATCACGCAAAACGTTTTCGTTCAGCCTTTTTGCTCAGCCTCTTGCTAGCGGTAACCTTCTTGCTGTGCGCGCGGCCTTGCTTAGGACAACGTTCAGGAGATGAGCAACGGTCCCAAACAATCCCTCTAGCTTCCGGCTCTATCTATGGCTGCCTAGGTGGACAAGGTTCCACCACCGTCATCTTCGCCGCTGGTGCAGGACTAGCCAGCGGTACGTGGACGCCTCTTGTCGAGGCATTGCAAGATGATGATGCACAACTATTAACCTTCGATCGTCCTGGGCTCGGCCAAAGTGCGCCAAGCGAGCTACCGCGTACACCTACACAGATTGCCCACGAAATCCATCGCCTACTGTTGGCCATGGAGATTACGGGACCGCTCATTTTGGTTGGCCATTCCATGGGCGGCGTGCACATGCTACGCTATGCCTCGCTGTACCCGGATCGCGTGCAGGCCGTAATGACGCTGGATACACCACCGCCGGAGTTCGAGGCAGCTCGCCTAGCACTGCTGACGCCCGAAGAGCGTGTGCAGCGCGAAGAAATACGCACTGACGGACGCACCAACGCCCCTCCAGTCGTCCGCCACGAACGGGCAGGTGCCGAAGCTCCGCAAGCATGGCAGTTTCCTGACTTTCCTCGGCACATCCCACTTACGATTGTGGTTGCCAACGCCCAAAACTTCGGCGAACTTGGCTCTCCAGAGCAGCACCGACGCCTATGGGTCGCAGCATCCCAACAATGGCTTGCGCTTTCAGATCACGCCGTGATGATCATCGCTGAAGG
>CAYYHN010000908.1:0-2117 GCA_964471245.1 uncultured Rhodothermaceae bacterium
AATCCCTCTTGCCCGGCTCTGCATATGGAGTTATTCCTAGCGCAATGGGCCTCCCAGCCTGCTAGTAAACGTTCCCATTCTTATGGCTAACAACCGCTACTACTACTACGACGCTGAGACGTGCTCGTTTGTCGAGCTCAAGCCGAAACGGACGCGCCTATACGCACAGGTCTCCGGAATACTCGTCTCCGCCGTGATCATGGCGCTTGTCATCACTTGGGGCATCGACCGCTTGTACCAATCGCCCGAGGAAGTAGCACTGCGCCAAGAAAATGAAGCCTTGCAGACGCAATTGAGCAATGCAAGCGAACGCATGTCCGACTTCAGCGACAAGCTAAGCCAGTTGGAACTGCGGGACCGCGAACTATATCGAGGACTTTTGCAAGTCGACCCCATATCGGAAGACGTCCGGCGCGTTGGCGTTGGAGGGGTCGACGAATTCCAAGATTTCAGCCGCTTCAGCGCGAGTACATCAGCGCTACTGGGCGAAACGTCACAGCAATTGAATCAACTGGAGTTGAAAGTTGGCCTCCAGAACACGAGCTACCGCGAACTGGCAGATTTGGCGAGCGATCATGAGGATTGGCTTGCGCAGATGCCAGCTATCCTTCCCTCAGACGGTCCGGTTGTCTCAGGCTATGGCATGCGTAACCACCCAATTCTTGGCTATCGTCGCATGCACTACGGCATCGATATCCTTGTGCCGACCGGAACACCGATCATTGCCCCTGGCGATGGTGTCATCAAAGAGCGCGGCGTGAGTGGCAGCTTTGGGAATTTCCTGCGCGTGGAGCATCCGCTGACAGGTTACGTCACCCTTTATGCCCACCTCTCGCGGATCCCTAACCACATACGTGTTGGGACAAAGGTCAGTCGGGGCGAAAAAATTGCTTACAGTGGTAGCACTGGCCTCTCGAAGTCGCCTCACTTGCACTATGAAGTGCACGACAAAGACGGCAACGCCGTGAACCCTATCTTCTTCTTTGCCCCAAGCATGACGCCGCAAAAATACAAAGAGTTGCTAGCGGCTTCCGAAGCTTCAGAGGTTTCGCTCGATTAAGCATGCCTGCTTGCAGTTGTTGTGCTTAAAAAGGTACACCGTACGTCGTGGTGGTATCTTAGGAGAACCGTTCTGTTTTTGTGGCACATCCCCCTACGAGCAATTGGAACTCACCCCAACCACTTCAGTTGATGGTGCGGGACGCTAAGAATGGTGCAAAATCCGGCTTGCTTTTCTCGGATGAGCGCACTATAGTGCCCCACACTTCAAAACAGGTAACATCAACATAAACGCTGGCCATACATGTACTGGAGTCTCGAACTGGCATCCTATCTCGAAGATGCTCCGTGGCCCGCTACGCGGACTGAGCTGATGGACTATGCAGATCGGACGGGCGCTCCGTATGAGGTCGTAGAAAACCTCCGTGAGATGGAAGACGAAGGAGAGCCCTACGAAAGCATTGAGGAAATCTGGCCGGATTACCCAACAGGCAACGACGATTTCTATTACGTCGACGAATAAGTCGGATCTGTCTTGCTTCGGATCTAAGCTGGATAGCCCGCTACATACATCTCGCCTTCGTGGCATCCAGAACCACCCTGTTCGCTTGGCAATGGTGGTTCCGTATCGGCTAGCCCTAATGATGTGGGTTGTATGGCTAATGGCCTACGCACAGCCATCTAACGCACAAAGCCAAGCAGAAGATATCCCTCCTCCACGCGTCACATCTGTAGCGTACGACGGAGCCGTTTACTTTACTCAGGAAGCTCTTCAACTCCACACTCGGACTCGGTCAAACCGTCGATTCCTTGGGATCCGTGGCTTCACGTGGTGGCTTTGGCTCCACGAGCGAGGCCAAAAACGTGGGGATGGACGCCTCGGGCAAGCACTCCGCGCCTTAGGTGAGCCGCCCACCTATCTAGACCTCAATGTCCTACGGGACGATGAAGAACGACTGCAAGCATTATACCGACAGGAAGGCTACCGAGCTGCCGTCGTCGAGGCCCGCGTGCGCTCGTTGAACCACGACAGCAGCAAAGTTGCCGTCACGTTTGCCATCACCGCAGGCACCCCTACGTACATTCGCACCGTTCGCTTCGACGGGCTGGATCACCTA
>CAYYHN010000909.1:0-2116 GCA_964471245.1 uncultured Rhodothermaceae bacterium
CCATATAGGTTCTGCGACATGGCTTGGGCTGCACTCCCCACTAACTGGGCTGCGAATAGGTCAACGCGGGTGCGGGCGTTGGCATACGACAGCACACCGCCATCGAACGCACGCCCGACATTGCTCCAGCCCACGCTCCCGATGAGGCGCTGGTTGCCATAAGCTAGCTCTTGCCGCCCGACTTTCAGCTTGAGGTTCGTCCCAAACAGATTGGAGACGGCAAAATAGGCTTGGTGAAAATCGAGGCCGTCGGCACTGCCATCGAGTGTGCCGCGCCCTTGCGCCGGGTTACCGCTGCCAAACAGACGCGCGTCTTGGACCTGAACGAGCACGGCGATATCCTGCTGTGGCTGGAACGCGACGTTCAGGCGCGTACGCAGCAAGTGAAAGCGAGGCGAATCGCCTACAGGCACCTCAATGCGGGCATCTGCTTCGCTGCGATGCCGCACTTCGCCCGTCAGCGTGAACCGCTCGGCTTGGCTTGTGGTGGCGTTTGTCACGGTTTGGGCAGCCACGGGCGCCGTTGCTGTCAAGCTTAAGAGGCATACAAGGGCACCGACTCCAAAAAGCTTGAAGTGCGCAGGTATCGAAAGAGAATCGTTGGACATCATACGTATGAGGCTACAAGGTTACAAAGACGTGCGGTAGCTCGCTCGGATCTACCGCACGTCATCCGAAGAAATCGGGGTGGCGTTATGCGGCAAGCCGGTAGGCTGTGGCTGATTCCAGTTGAAAGTTCGCCACGGTTTTTTCGAGCTTGCTCGCGCAGGTGAGCATCATGTCGACGGCTGAGGCGATCCGGTCGACATCGGTGGAGGACTCTTCACTTACAGCTGCGATAGCTGCCACAGCTTGGGCAAGCTGCTCGCCGGTAGCCGCTTGTTCGGCGCTGGTGCGCGCCACCTCGTCGATCTGACTGATGGCGTCTAACGTGCTGCGCTGGATGCGTTCGAGTCGGGTATGCGTCTCTTCGACGAGCGACAGCCCGGCTTCCGCTTCCGTCGTCCCAGCTTGCATGATGCCGACGGCTTTGCTGGTATCGGTGAGGATGCCTTCGATGGTAACCGATATCTCTTTGGTCGCCGTGGTCGTGCGCTCGGCCAGCTTGCGGACCTCATCTGCCACGACGGCGAAGCCACGGCCTTGTTCGCCTGCCCGTGCGGCCTCGATGGCCGCGTTGAGTGCAAGCAGGTTGGTTTGCTCGGCAATGCCTTCAATTACCTGTACAATGGTGCCAATCTGTTCGCTGGAATCGCCCAGCTTGGCGACCGTCTCGGAAGATTGTTGGACGAGCGCTGCGAGTTCTGTCATCTTTGCCATCGAGCGCTCGACAACGCCGCTGCCTTCTTGGGCGTGGCGGCCGTTGTACTGTGCTACCTCTTGCGTCTTCTGCATGTGCTGGGCGTGCTCGCTGACGGCTTGCATCATTGCATCGATCCCGGCCGAGAGTTCGACGGCTTGCGTGGCCTGCTCATCGGTGGCACGGTTCAGTTGATGAGCAGCCTCATGGATCGTCATTGCAACCTCGGCAGTAGCTTGGGTCGCCTCAGCAACCTGCTGCACCAGCGCCTGCATGGATTTTGTTGCAGCATTAAAGCCGGCAAACAGACGCTGCAACGCATCGTGGTTGGTGTTGGTCGCCAAACGGGCCGTCAGGTCGCCTTGCGCTACGCGTTCAATCGCTACAAGCATATCGCTCACATGGGCATCAAGTTCATCGCGCTGTGCCGCCGAAACGGCTACGGCTTCCTCGACGCGGCGCGTGATGGACGCCTTCTCGGTCTTGAGTGCCGCCTTCGATGACGATACTTTTTCGGCCATATTGTTAAAACAGGCCGTGAGGTAACCCACCTCGCCTTCCGTGCTTTTTGCGACGCGGATGGTGTAATCGCCCGCTGCTATTTGCTCGGCTGCTTCTGCCAACTTGCGGATAGGCCGCACCGTGCGCCGGGTGAAGACCACGCTTATGGCAAAGCCAATGGCCATCACGACCAGTAGGCCTATTAGCTCCAACACCAGCGCTGCGCTTTTGGCGTTGGCGGTCTGTTCGAAGAGCTTGACGCCTTTGTTGGCTTCGACGAGCAACGTCTGGTTATTGGCTAAGATATGTGCAACG
>CAYYHN010000910.1:0-2116 GCA_964471245.1 uncultured Rhodothermaceae bacterium
CGATCGTATTCATCTCGATGATGCCCGCGAGAAAGACCGCACGCTGCGTGTGGTACAGCAGGAAGAAGACGGCTGGTGCGTCGAGACACGGCATACCATCTACGTGCGTCCGGGGCTGACGCTGCGCCGCGACCGTGATGGGGCAACCGCAAGTGTGGGCGATTTGCCTGCACGGGAAGAACGGATCGTTCTGCGCGCAGGCGATACGCTGATCATCCACGCCGATCCCCGCCCAGGCGAGCCAGCGCAGCGTACCGAGGAAGGCGTCGTCCTCTCGCCCGCCCACATCGCCTGCACCGCTCCCGATGTGTTTGCCGATGTGCAGGTAGGCGCACGCGTCCTGTTCGATGACGGCAAAATCACTGGTGAACTCCAGCACGTATCGCCCGAAAAGCTCGTCGTCCATATCACCTATGCCCGAAAAGGTGCGGCCAAGCTCCGCGCCGACAAAGGCATCAACTTCCCCGACAGCACCTTGCGCGTGAAAGGATTGACGCCCAAAGACCGTCGCGACCTCCGCTTCGTTGCCGAGCACGCCGACGTGGTCAACATGTCATTCGTGAACACGCCGCAGGACGTAACCGATCTGCTCGACGAACTCGACACCCTCGGTGTACGGGACCAACTAGGCATCATCCTCAAGATCGAGACGCAGCAAGGCTATGACAACCTGACGGACATCCTGCTGACGGCCATGCAGACCTACCCGATCGGCGTGATGATCGCGCGCGGCGACCTTGCCATCGAAGTTGGGTGGGACAATATGCCGCGGGTGCAAAAGGAGATCCTTTCGCTCTGTGCTGCCGCCCACATTCCGGACATCTGGGCCACGCAAGTCCTCGAAAGCCTCGCCAAGAAGGGCTTGCCCTCTCGCGCTGAACTCACCGACGCCGCCACCGCGCAACGTGCCGAATGTGTGATGCTCAATAAGGGCGAACACATCCTCGGCGCTATCACCCTGCTCGACCAGATCCTCCGCCAAATGCACGCCCACCAAGAGAAAAGCGCCCCGATGCTGCCGGTGATGGTGTGAGCGGCGCTTGGGGTGGATGGAAGATCGGCGCATTTCCTGTCTTTTGCGTGACTTCATCGCCTTGTTTCTTACCCCAACCTCGATTATCGAGCATTTTGCAGTTGTAAGAGAAGCCTCATGAACTATTTCCTTGACCTCTACGGCACCTTACCGCGAGCAGGCCCCGGCTCGGATGTGCTGACGCGCCGAGCCTACGACCTGATGACGGAGGTCCCGGAGCGCCCTCATATCCTCGACCTCGGCTGCGGACCGGGCGCGCAGACGGTGGCACTTCTGAAGCACGCCCCGTGCACCGTGCTCGCCCTCGACCTCTTCCCGGAAATGATTGCGCAGGTACACGCACGCGCCGAGCAAGCAGGCGTTGCCGACCGCCTCGAAACGGTGGAGATGGACATGACAAAGATGGACTTCCAGCCAGAGACATTCAATGTCATCTGGTCGGAGGGTGCGATCTACTTTTTGGGCTTTGAGAACGGGTTGAAGAAGGTGCATCCCTTCGTGAAGCCCGGTGGTTACGTAGCCGTCAGCGAAGCCGTATGGCTCCAACCCGACCCGCCAGACGAGGTGGTGGCCTTCTGGAAGGCCTATCCCGAGATGGACCACATCGCTGCGAAGCGGACAGGCATCGAACGCGCTGGATACGAGTTGGTAGGCGACTTCGTTTTGCCTGCCTCTGCTTGGACCGAGCGCTATTACGACCCGATGACCGCACGCATCGCCGAAAAAGAGGCCGCGTGGCGCGGCATCCCGGAAGCCGAAGCCGTTTTGAAAGAGGCACGAACGGAAATCGCCATGTTCAACAGGTATACCGACTCCTACAGTTATGCGTTCTTCGTCATGCGCAAGCCACCAGTTTCGGGGTAAGCGCCTGACTCTATGGAAGCGCTAGGCTCACCAAGTGATGCGTGAGCATGCAATCTAGATGAGAGCATATACCTTCCCGTCTCAATTGTACTTAGAATTTCCATACGTTGCTTGCACGCTACGCCCATCATTCATCGTCTGAACCATACTTCATGGACACTGCTCTGGTTAACCCGCTCACTCGTCTGCTGCTTGTCGGCCTCCTTCTTTATTGGCATG
>CAYYHN010000911.1:0-2113 GCA_964471245.1 uncultured Rhodothermaceae bacterium
CAGGAGCTGCATTCCGTAGCAAATTCCAAGCATCGGCTTTCGGCTTGCCAAAAACGCAGCAAGAATCGCCTGATCGGCGGCAACGCGGACCGGATCGGTGGCACTGATGTCCTCGGGTAAGGTGCCTACAAGGCCATCGGTAATAGCCGGTCCGCCAACAATGACAAGTCCGTCGAGTAGTTCTGCAAATGCCTGCATCTGGGCCGTATCAGCAAGCATCGGTACGATCAGCGGCAGACCACCGGCCTCTGCCACTGCCTGCACATAGGCATGGTGGAGGCGCTGTTCATTCTCGACAAAAGAAGTGGTGATCCCGATCCGGGGGCGCATGGCAGTATACGTCTGGTACAGACCTCAACGAGGCAAATATTTCGGTGACACCCCAGCTAACTATACCGGGGGGTCACTTGCATCATGGATCGGCAGACATGGGCTCCGCATAATACAACACGGCGCGCAAAAACAGATACCCATCTTCACGAGATGTCTAAAAATGACGCTGAACCGCTACAATAAAACCATGGATATGTAGCCTATGCACGACCTACCAGACGTCACGCAACGTAAGACGATGGCGGTTTGCCGTCTGGCCGAGGCGAAGCGATAGTGTGAGGTATCCCGTTCCTTGCCAAGAAGACGTAACATGCGGCGAAAAGTCGCCCGCTGCCAGCGCATTTGCTAGGGCGCTTTTGATGCTGTGCCCATAGCCTCCGCTGGTCGAATGACCGTGTACGAGCTTAACCTGCTGCCGACCATGACGGGCAGCGGCAACAACAGCGGAGGCAGCCAAGTCGAGGGCTTCGTGGATGGCAGCCCCATGAAGGTCAAGCGTGACGATGCGGCCGTCGTCTTGAAGGCTAGGATACGGCATTGGACAAGTTGAATCTGCGATGCGGGCAACCGCTTACGGCGCATCCTTTGCACGTGTTTCCTCGGCCTCACGGGCAGCCGCAGCCTTACGCAGAGCGCGGCCTTTTTTGCCGTAGAACAGCGGAATGAGCGAAATCAATGTGATGCTGTAAATCAGCGCGATACCAATGATCAGCCCGATGAATGCACCGCCTCCAATGCCAATAAGTCCGCCCCATTCTTCCCATCCAAGCCAGCCACCAAGGACGACAGCAATCGCAGTGGTGCCGCCCATCAAAAGATGCACGCGGCGCGTAGTCTTGTCATTGGATGCCTCTGTAGCCATCGCGGTTAGATTTATGGCGTTTGTAAACGACCAGCGGCTTCGAGTAGCGGAAGCACTTGGTCGAGCGGTAACGCCTCAATGGTGCCCCGATGCCCTATCATGGTCTCGGCTTTGAACAACGCGTTGTAGATGGCCTCTTCCGTGGCCTCGACGGTTGCCTGAAACAGGGGCGACATGCGCCCATTGGGCAGGTCGGCGACATGTGTTACCGCGCGGCGACGCTCAGGTGTACGACGTACCTCTTCAGCTGTCGAGAACGCCAGCACATAGTCACCGGAGCCGTTGGTCATCGGCGAGCCCGTGCGGCCGATGCCAAGCAGAGCGCGGCGGGCCAGTCGCGTAAGGTTACGGTCTGACAGCGGCGCGTCGGTGGCGATGACGACCATGATAGAGCCATCCGCATCGCCACGATCCAAGGCATTCTTGAGGTAGTACTGCCCGAGCGCTTCGCCTATAGGTACGCCGAGGATACTCAGCACGCCGCCGTAGTTCGTCTGCACGAGGACGCCGACGGCGTACCCCCCTAAGTTTTCGGGTAATTGCCGCGAACTCGTACCGATACCGCCTTTCCAGCCAAAGGTGATCGTGCCCGTCCCCGCCCCAACGTTGCCCTCGGCGACGGCCCCGGTGTCGGCCGCGGCCAATGCCTCGGCAACGTGCGATGCCCGCACCGCACGGCGGCGGATGTCGTTGAGGTAGCCATCGTTGGTCTCGCCGACCACGGCATTCACCGAGCGTACGTTTTCATTGCCCGGCTGGGCGAGCGTCCACGTGATGAGTGCCTCGGCTCCTTGCGCCACCGAGAGCGTGTTGGTCAGCACAATCGGCGTCTCGATCTCGCCCAGTTCCAGAATCTGCGTTGTTCCCATCAGCTTCCCATACCCATTGCCGATCACAACACCTGCGGGGACTTTGTCT
>CAYYHN010000912.1:0-2108 GCA_964471245.1 uncultured Rhodothermaceae bacterium
CGACGCCCAGTCCGGCAGTGCGGTAGGCAATGTCCCCGCGCCATCTGACGAAGGCGCAACAGGTGTGACCGGGGCAATGAGCCGATAACCGACTTTGCGAATCGTCTCGATAAACGCAGGTTGACGTGGGTCGTCACCAAAGGTTTTACGCAGCGTGGAAACGGCACGATTGAGCGGATCATCGCCGACAACCACATCGGGCCAGACAGCGGCCATCAGCGCCTCGCGCGCCACCACCTCGCCTGCGTGCTCGGCCAAGCAGCATAGCACCCCCATGATGCGCGGCTCTACCTGCACAGCCTCGCCCATCCGCGTCAGGCGATTCAGTGAGGGCTGCACGAGCCAACTCTCTACCCAAAATGCACCGCGAACGGCTTCCATGTGATCGGACTTGGACGAAGGAAATGATGCTACAAACGCGTGTTGTAGGCTTCTGACTAAGTGTGTCTTATGACGGACGAAAAATCTAGGCAAACGACGGTACGGCGCAACCGCAAACCGGGTGCAAACCCCGCGAAAATGCACATCCACAGGAAAACCACAGCTAAAAAACAGGTGCGAAACAGGCGTCCACGCTGAAACCAAGGCTAAGCTTGGACTCGCCACTGTGCAGTGGCTACCAACACCACCTCTTCGATTAACCCGAATCCGCCATGTTTTCTCGCCTTGTGCTGGGCCTGTTGCTTGCCTGTATCACCTTCGGTTCCGCAGTTGCTCAGTCATCCGAACAACCCGAGGACCTGACCCTCATTCGCCAAACGATCGACTCTTACTTCCAAGGCCACGCAACAGGCGAGGGGCATTATCAAGCCCAAGCCTTTCATCCTAAGGCCACGCTGTTTTGGGTGCGCGATGGCAAACTCAACGAACGCCCCAGCGCCGAATACATCGCGGCCCACAATGGTACGCCTGCTCAAGACGAGGCTGAACGCAAACGCCGCATCGTCAGCATCGACATTAGCGGCACCGCTGCCTTAGTCAAGGTCGAACTCGACTACCCCCGCGCCCTCATCTATGACTACATGTCGATGCTCAAAATCGATGGGCGCTGGCAGATCATTAACAAGACGTTTTATGTGGAACCGAGAGGGGAATGAGTATGAGGACGGGTGTGTGGATGGTTTAGGGAGAATCTGGGATTCACATAGCGTCGAGTTTCTAGGTCCCCACTGTCCGATGCTCCTAGCCACTGAGTAACCAAACCCTATGCTCCGTGCCAACAAACGAATCACAATCGCAAGTTTATGAACCGACGACAATGGCTGTGTGGGACGGCAATGGTGGCAGCGGGTGCTATGCTGCCAAGCTGGCAGGCGACAGCGATGACGCTACCCTATACAACGGATACGCCCATCCGGCTCCGAGCGAACGAGAATCCATATGGCCCATCGCCGCGTGCGCTGGAGGCGATGCAGGTCGCCTTACGCCAAGGCAATCGGTATGGCGATAGCACGGGGCTGCGGCAGCAGATCGCGGAGCGTGAAGGGCTGACGCCGGACCACGTGGTCATCACGCACGGCTCGTTCGAGGCGTTGTGTCTCGTGGCGCAAGCGTATGCGCATTCCGGTACCGAGGTCATCGTACCTGACCCAACGTTTGGCGTCTTTGGGCGGCAGGCGGCGCTGAACGGTGCCTACGTGCATGAGGTGCCGCTCGATGCTGCGTTCGCCAATGATCTACAAGCGATGCGGGCGCATCTCGCCCCCCGCACCAGCGTCGTCTATATCTGCAACCCTAACAACCCGACGGGCGGCTTGGTCCCAGCCGAAAACCTACGCGCGTTCCTAGATGGCGCTATGGATCAAGCGCTTGCCCTCGTCGATGAAGCGTACCATGAATACGTTGAGGACCCGCGCCATGCGAGCATGGTGCCGTTGGTGCAGCAAGGGGGCAATGTGGTCGTGCTACGGACGTTTTCGAAGTTATACGGCTTGGCCGGGATGCGAATCGGCTATGCGCTGGCACGCCCAGATATCGCAGCGCGATTGCGGACGATGCAATGCGGCCCCATCAGCACGTTGGGCCTTGCCGCTGCCGAAGCCAGCTACGCCGACACAGACTTTGTAACGATGAGCCGCGAACGCAACACGGCGGCCCGCGCAGCCCTC
>CAYYHN010000913.1:0-2107 GCA_964471245.1 uncultured Rhodothermaceae bacterium
CAAGCCGCCCCGCCTAGCACACGGAACCCCAGTTTAGCGGTTGTGCCCTACGATCACAGCACCACGGCCACCTTGGCGATTCTTGAGCAGGCCCGACAAAACAACGCAATGGCGCGGGAACTCCTTACCGAGATGGGGCAAGCACTTGGTGTCGGGCTTAATAATTTGCATGCAAGCCTTGGCATAGAGCATGTCTTCTACCGAGGGACCTTGCTGGAAGAAGGTTGGTCGTGGATCCGAGAAGGCCTCGCTTCGGCGTTGCCACCGCACCATCCGCTCCTCCATCCCGACCATTTGCAACCCTCTGCGCTTGGTTCGGATGCATCGCTGCTTGGCGGGATTGTGCTAGCAAGTTTACACCTCTACTAACAGCCATTGCGAAGAGGGTATGCTGTGGGCCAATCAGGATTTGTAAAACACCAATTCACTGGCCAATGCGACAGCGCCACGTAGCGTAGCGTTGGGCCCTAGCGTGCTTGCGCGAATAGCGTCGGGAGCTAGCAATGGATGCCCAGCAGGAAGCACACGCAGCAGCCCTTGTTCTAAAATGGGCCATGCTTTTTCAGCAAGCTCGCCGCAGTATAATACCTGCTCCGCTCCACAGATCACGTGTAGGTTGTTGAGCGCACTGCCGATAGCCTCGCCCATTTCATGCAACATATCGATGGCCAGTCGCTCACCTTGCAGCGCGCGCTCAATCAGCAGGCGTATGGTTGCTGTACTGTTGCTGTCCTGTGCCCGATGGGGTTCGGGGTCGATCTGGGGTGTGGTGATGGCTTCGGCTTTTAACGCGTGCAGGAGCGCATGCTGCCCATAACAACGAAAGCCAATGGCACCTCCCGTCCAGTCGGTATCGTCTTCCAGCACAATTTGCCAGTCACTCGGTTCTGGTTCAGTGGTGGGCCACGCTTTGGCTCGAACCCATTGACCGTGGAGGAGAACCTTAATGTGGTAGTCTTGCCCCAAGATGATGGGCATTTCGTAAAAGCCAAGCCACTCGTCCATCCATTCGTGCAAAGAACTTCCACTTTGGCGCATCAGCGAGAGTGTTTGCGTTGAGGCGAGTTCGCTGCCATAAGCCAAAGCAGCACAGTACCAATGTTCTTTGTCGCGGAATTTATAGAGCAGTCCACATGTGTCGTGGATTCCGCTAGAGACCGGGCGCATCGTAGCTGTGAGCACGGTTGCATCGGGTAACCCATCGTCCCGATAGACCCACGTGTGGTGCTGTTCTGCGGAGTCGTTGCCCGTAAGCATACCCTCTGGTGTAATCTGCGGCGGTACAGGTCCATCAACCGTGTAGGCGGTTGGCCATTCAGGTGTGAAGGTGTCCGTAAAGAGTTGCTCGGGGGGCGCAGGCATCCCAAGCACGGTTCGGCTGGTACGGCTTGGCCATCCTTGGGCATCGAGGACCGCTACCGTAAAGTACGAAGGTACAGCCTCCATCGAGTGGTAGGTGAACTGGCACTGCGTTGTCAGACCCACACAGTGGACATCATCCAACGGCACTGGCTGCTCGGTGTGGCGATAAACAGCAAAATGCGAGAGCAACGGCAAGTCGGCTTGCCAGCGCAGACGCACCGAGCCCGGTGCTGAAGTGACCGTAAGGTCGTGTACGGCGGCAGCCTCCTGCTGCACCAGATGCTGGTAAGGGTTTTGTCCTTGGTACCGCCGTGCCAAACCCTCGCCTGATGCATAGACGCCGAGTGTACCTCGCCGCCCCGAACGGCTGCGTTCGCCGTGCCAGTTGATGATCATGTGCTGGATGCTCCCGGCTTGCCGGTTGGGACCGAGCAAGACGGTTCCATGCAAGACGAGACCAGCGCTAATCGTGTCACTCTGTGTGAGTAAGCTGATAAAGGTGTCGTTGGGCAACGCACTGCCCCAAACCAACTCGGCTAACGCAACAGCATGGCCTTGATGTGCCAATACAATCGGGATGGCGGCTTGGGTGATCAACGAGGTTGCATCTAAACGCGGCCAGCCAAGTTCGGTTTGCGCAAGTAAGCCTTGGCCATCTGGGGTGACGTGGCCGGGGACGACGAGACCAATGCCAACCAAGGTGCGGTCGGTAAACTGCCGCATCATGTCTTGCACTTGCTGCACG
>CAYYHN010000914.1:0-2106 GCA_964471245.1 uncultured Rhodothermaceae bacterium
GGAGCGCAACGGTGAAGCGCGTGCCCTCGCCGAGAGTGCTCGCAACAGTAATCTGCCCCTGATGCAGGTCGACCACCCCTTTCACCAAAGCGAGCCCAATGCCCGACCCTTCGTGACTGCGCGTCTTCGCTTGTTCAACCTGATAGAACCGATCAAACAAGTGTGGCACATGCTCCGCATCAATGCCGATGCCGGTATCCTGCACCGACAACAGCGCGCTCCCGTCCTCAGGTGCCAACACCACCGAGATGGTGTCGCTAGGATGGGTGAACTTGATTGCATTCGACAATAGGTTGCTGACGATGTGCTCGATCTTTTCTGGATCTGCCTCGATCCAGCACGGCGTGTTGGGGATGTTCGTCGTGAACGTCAAGTCGCGTTGTGTCGCCACCTCGCTGAAGAGTGCAACGATCGCACGAACCTGCTTGGCTAGATCCAAAGGCGCGACCTGTAAGTCAATGTTGCCTGCATCGAAGCGGGCTAAGTCAAGCAACTGGTTGATCAGGCGATGCAGGCGTTGGCCGTTGCGCTGGGCGCGTTCGAGGTGTGGGCGGGCTTCTTGATCTACACCGAAGCGCCCATCAAGTAGATCGGCGATGGGGCCGAAGGTGAGGGTGAGCGGGGTACGAAACTCGTGTGCGATGTTGGCAAGGAAGCGCGACTTTACGTGATTCGCCTCGTGCAGGGCCGCATTTGCGTCGTGCAGTGCTTCATTCGTCGTGTGCAAGACGCTGGCTTGGGAGGCCAGTTGCGCTTGTTGGGATTGCAGCGTTTCCGTCCGTTCCGCTACAATCGTCTCAAGCTCTTGTGCCCGTTGCCGAAGCCGCTGCTCGCGGAGCCGCACAAACAAGACGATCCCACCTATCAGCAAACCAGCCCAAAAGATGTTGGCTAACGGCGTTTGGTACCACGGCGGTCGGATGGTGACGGCGAGACGGACACCCTCCGTATTCCAAGCCCTCCCGTTGTTGGCCGCTTGTACGTGAAGGGTGTAGCTGCCCGGGTCGAGGTTGGTGTAGGCGGCGGTACCTGTTGCCCCGCCCTCCCGCCATTCCGCATCGAACCCCTCCATGCGATAGCGGTACCGGTTCTTTTCAGGGGCAATAAATGAGGGGGCGGCGAAATCGAAGCGGAGCACATCGGCGTCGTGGGGGAGCACGACTTGTTCGAGGTAGGGTGGCGCGGCATCAAGCGCCAAGGCGGCGTCAGGGGCAGTTTGGCGGATGGGTAGTACTTCGTCTAGCACACGGATGCTTGTCAGGACGACAGGCGGCGGTTGGGGGCTGGCGGGAAGGGTCTCGGGTCGGATCGCGGTGATGCCGAGGCTGCCGCCCATGTACAGGGTACCGCTTCGACCCACATGGTGGCTGTGAACGGTCGCGCTGTTACCCATCAGGTCAGCCGTTGTCTGGAAGATTTGCAGGGCACCGGTATCTGGCGAAAGGTGCACAACGCCATTCTGCTGAAGCACCCACAGGTTGCCCTTGGCATCTGGCAGGACACCGGCGACGTTATTGCTGAGCAGGCCGTCTTCCGTGTCCCAAACAGCAAGCGTCTGGTCAGTAGGGTCGTAGGCGATCAGTCCGCTCCCGTTGCCCCCATCGACAAACCATAACCGCCCGTCTGCCGTTTGCCTGTCCATGTAGGGCTCGCGCATGCGTGTTTGAAGCATCCGTTCATGCCAAGCTGAGTGTTCATTGACGAATGAGGTGCCTTCAAACTCGGCCTGAATGGCTGCATCGGCCCTAATCGCAACCAAGGATGGGTTGTTGGGTAGCAGGGCCCACAGCGTGCAGGTCGCAGTGTCTGGGATCAACGACTGCACGTTCTGAGTCCCGAATGCGCTCAGATCGATGCGCTGGACGCGGTCTGTCACGGTATCCACCACGTAGAGCCCCACCGAGCTTCCCACCCAGAGCAGGTCTGGCGTGCACGGCGTCGATGTAATCGTGCGATAGATGGCAGGGAGATTGCGTGCGGCATGGAAATCAGGAACGATGACTTGCTCGGAAGCATAGGTGCCCGTATTTATGCGGAACACCCCGTCTTTGTTGGTACTCACCCAAATCGTTTCCGGCCTTTCGGGGTCTTGATAGATACCTCGTA
>CAYYHN010000915.1:0-2106 GCA_964471245.1 uncultured Rhodothermaceae bacterium
CTACAGGTTGAGCAATGAGCGTTACAACTTGATCTCGAACCGGAGGCGGTAGTCGCGGTAGACGGCGTTGTAGTCGGCTTTCATGACGCGGAAGCCTTCGTTGAGGCCAAGGATCGTCATCCCTGAATGCTTGTTGGGAAAGGTGTCGTAGGCGAAGCGGATGTAGCCGTTACGCCGTGCACGGGTCATCATGTCGTAGAGGAGCAACCGAGCAATGCCGCGCCGCCGAAACGCGGGGAGGATCCCCCCTTTGGCGCTGTAGAACGTGTAGCGGTTCTCGCGGTAGCCAACCTTGAAGCCCGCTGGCACATTGCCCACATACGCCACAAGCATCATCAGGTCGGCCCGCTCGAACGTGTTGATGACGCGTGCCTCACCAAAGATGGCTTCATTCATCTGGCGGATAACGCCCACGTCGCCCATGCCGATCTCAGCGATATGGATCGGGGGTGTAGCCGGTGTGAGACCGGAGGTGAGTGGGTCGTGAGCAGATGCCATGAGCGCAGTATGCGAAATGCACGCCGCAGGTTCAAACGGCTTTTTGGTAAAAAGCAACCGGAAGGTAGCGCGCGTGTTTAGCGTACGGATGATGCCGTAACCTCGGCGTGGAGCTGGCGGAGGTAGGCCGGGGCATGCTGAAGACGGCTTCCGTACCACGAAAACAGTTCGCCGTCCACAAGCTGAATGGTGGCATTGGGCAAGATGGCACGGAACTCGGCAAGGTGCTTCTCGGCAAACGGATACGGCTCGCTGGAGAGCAGTACCACATCTGGTTTGGCCGCTACGATCTCTTCGGCTGTGACGGCTGGGTAGCGGGCGCGATCGCCAAAGACATTATGGAATCCGCCGCGCTGCATCACGTCGTGGATGATGGTGTCGTAGCCTGCCGTCATGTACGGATTGCGCCAAATGAAATAGGCCGCACGCTTTGCGGGCACGGTTTCTAGTGCTACAAATGCCGCTTCGGTAGCCGCTGCAACAGCTTCGCCTGCATGCACACGCCCCGTCAGATGACCTACCATGCGGATCATGGCACAGGACGCCGCGACATCGGGCACGTCGGTGACATAGACGGGCGCGAACGCCTCTATGGCCTCGACATCCTCGCGCGTGTTTTCTTCGAGGTTCGCCAGCACCAAGTCCGGTTGCAGCGCACGCACACGGTCGATAGTAACGTTCTTGGTGCCGCCGATGATGGTCTTGGTCTGTTTCCACCCATCTGGATGAATACAAAACCGCGTGAGACCAACGACTTCGGTGTCGAGCCCGAGGTCTGCGAGCAACTCCGTTTGGCTCGGCACCAGCGAAACGATCCGTTGAGGTGGCGTGGTCCACGTCAGCGTGCGTCCGCGCGCATCGGTGAAGGTTTGGGGACCGTTTGTTGGATGCATGGCTGTCGTCAAGAAATCCACACGATGCTACATAGAAACCGTAACGGCTTACACGGCCCGCAGTTTGATGACGTTCTCGATGTGGTGTGTGTGGGGGAACAGGTCGACGGGTTGGATGGCCTCAATGGTGTAGGCATCAGCTAGCAACGCGAGGTCGCGGGCTTGCGACTGTGGGTTGCAACTGACATAGACGAACCGCTCGGGGCGCAACTCTTTGATCTGTGCGACGACCTTTGGGTGCATGCCTGCACGCGGCGGATCGACGAGAAGTACATCGGGGCGGCCGTGCGCTGCGATGAACTCAGGGCGGAACAGCTTCATCATGTCGCCGGTGTGGAACGAGCAGTTGGTGATGCCATTCGCTGCGGCATTTGCCCGTGCGTTCTGTACCGCTTCATCGATCAACTCGATGCCGACGACTTGGCGCACGGCATCGGCGCAATAGATGGAGATGGTGCCTGCGCCGCAGTAGAGGTCGTAAAGCAGGTCGTCTGGCTGGAAGTCGCAGAAGTCGCGGGCGACCTCGTAGAGCGTGGCGGCTTGCTTCGTGTTCGTCTGAAAAAACGCATTCGACGCAATCTCGAACGTATGCGGGCCAATCTTGTCGCGGATGGTGCCGGGGCCGTAGATCACTTCGGTGCGCTCGCCAAACGCCGTCTGGGCCAGTCCGGTGTTGATGGTGTTGACGAAGGTTGTCACTTCAGGAAACTGGTGC
>CAYYHN010000916.1:0-2093 GCA_964471245.1 uncultured Rhodothermaceae bacterium
ATGGCCAATTCCATGCCGAAGCTACTGCCGTTCATCGCCGCGCCAGCGGTGACGTTGCGGAAGCCTACTAGGCCTGCTACAATCGGGTTGCGGTGTTCGCAGACCCAATCGCCTTGGCCGCAGTTCAGGCCGTCTTCGCCATGCACACGCTTGGTGGTGCCGTCTTCATTGCGCGGCGGCCCAGCCCAATCGGTCTCGAACGTGTAGCTCGACATCACACGGGGTTTGCCGTACGGATGGGCCAACATGAACGCCATCGCCAAATTGTGCAGTTGACCATCTTGGAACATAACAATATGCCCACCCGCGCCATGCCCACGCTGGTTGTCGTGGTTGTCGATGAAAACAAGCGCGCTGTCAGACGGCAGGAACGGCACCGTCTCCCAAACGGAATCTTCGCCGCTGAGGCGCGCCAGTGGCCCGTTGTAGAACACATCGCTGATGACGGTACTGAATTGAAACTCCGTCACGTCGCCATTCTGGTAGTAGTCACGCGACCACATTGGCGGTGCTGGGTCGATCACTTCTTGTACGACGTACAAATCGCCATCTACGCGGTCGAGGATAGCACGAATGTCGTCGCCATCCATATGGCGCGCAGCATCGATGCGGATACCTGCCACGCCAAGGCTGACGAGGTCGCTTAGGTAAGCCGCCAAGCGCTCTTGGACATTTGGCTTGCCCGTAGCAAGGTCGGACAGGTTGACGAGTTCACACGTCCGTACCTGCACCGGGTCATTCCAGTCCTCGATCTCGTCGCCTTCGGTAAGGCCACAGTGATGGAAGTCATCGTAAGTGTACAGACCGGGATAGTCATACAGCCCGATTCGTTTGCCCGTGTTGGTCTCGGTGCGGCCCGCACCCGTGGCATGGTTGATGACGGCGTCCACCCAGATATCTACGCCAACGGCCTCGCAGCGCTGCACCATGTCGGCGAAGGCGGCACGGTCGCCACTGCGCGTGGTGATCTCGTAGCCCGCAGGCTGGTAACGCTCCCACCATGGATGCGGAGGATCGGTGACGAGCGCGTGCTCGGTAGGCGGTGAAACTTGAACGGCTTTGTAGCCCATCGGCCCGAGGAACGCCTCGCACTCTTCGGCGATGTCATCCCAGCGCCATTCGAAGAGGTGGACAGCCGTCGTGCGTACGGCTTCGGTCGTGGGCACATCGGGTGCCTCCGTGGCGGGAGGTGTAGGTTCGCAAGCTAGTAGTAGCAGAACCAATGCTAAAGGTGTAAGCGTTTTCATCGCAGCACAAAAAAAGAGGGTCGATACGCAGTTTGAATTCTTGTAAGGTACAAAAAGGGGGGTGATGTCGCTTGATTTTACCCCGGCAATCGTTGCTGCAGCGCGTTGAAATGGCCATGAAGGTACACCTCACATGCAGATTCACGAGTCAAACGAACGTTTGCTACCGCGCTGCGTTTGTGCGGTGGTATGTGCTCTCCAACTCAACCAAATCGATCTATGCATCACAAAAAATGGAAAACCCAAGCACCGCTCGGACTCGCGACGGTAGGTTTTGGCGTCAGCCTCGTTGGGGATGCGATCGTGCGCAAGGCACAGCGACAACCGTGGTTTGCAGCAGGCACTCTGGGCCTTGTTGTGCTCAATGCAGGGCTGTGTATTTTTGGCGACGCCGTCAAACATCGAACGCTGCACGAGTGGAAAGCAGAGCAATAAATCTGACGTGCTATACGGTATATTTTACGCAGATTGCGCTGAACCGACTCGGTGCGGTGCCGTACTATAAGGCCGTATCCTTCGCAAAACGCTAGCGTCGAACATGGCCGTGCTCAGTCAGTCTTCAGAAGACTACCTCAAGGCGATTTACAAGCTCCAAAAGGATGGGGCTGTAGCCACCAGCGACCTTGCACGTGCACTCGACGTTTCAGCTGCGTCCGTGACAAAAATGATAAAACGGCTGGCCGAAATGAAGCTCGTCACCTACCGCAAACATCGGGGAGTGACGCTTACGGAGGCCGGACGTAAGGTAGCACTTGAGATCATCCGCCATCACCGGCTGCTGGAAACGTATTTAAAAGAGGTCATGGGTTATTCGTGGGATAAGCTGCACCAAGAAGCCGAACACTT
>CAYYHN010000917.1:0-2092 GCA_964471245.1 uncultured Rhodothermaceae bacterium
TGGACGGCGGTGCTGCTTATGGAGGTAGCGGTCCACGCCCAGCCTATGCCTGCGGCTACCGAAGCGCACGCACACGAGGCCGTCGCTGTCCGTGCGGTTACCCACGCTGCGCATAAGGCACCGCCCTTTGAGCACTTTGGCGTAGACGAGGGGCTGTCGGCGAGTATGGTGACGGCAGTATTGCAGGATCGCGACGGTTTTCTGTGGGTTGGGACCGAGCATGGACTCAACCGGTTCGATGGCTACGGCTTCCGGGTGTACACCCATAACCCCGAAGACACCACTAGCCTGAGTCATGACTTTGTGACGGCGTTGCATGAAGGTGAGGATGGGACACTTTGGGTCGGGACGCAGTACCGTGGCGTCTGCCGCTACGAACGCAACCGCGACGCCTTTACCTGCTTCCGACCCGTGCCGCGTGTTGACGAGCGAAGCGCCTACAGTCTGTTGCCCGGCCGCGTCTCGGCGCTGACTACCACGCCTGATGGCACGCTTTGGGTTGGCCTGATTGGGGGCTTCAACGCATTCTGGATGGCCAATTGGGCGCACGGTGGACTCTGCCGGATGAATCTAGACGAAACGTTTACCTGCTTCCAGGTCTCGGCGAACGATAGCGACGAGCGGGACCGTGCACGCGACGCCGTCGGGTCGCTCTGGCCTGATCCAGAAGGTGGGCTCTGGCTGGGGACCGGGCGTGGCCTCTTGCGCTTCGATCCGACTACGCAAGCATTTGCGCGACCCGAAGGCTTGCCTGCAGCGCTTCATAACGCGCGCATCTCCGCCATCTATGAAGCACCTACGTTGCTGGGTAACCTCTGGGTTGGCACGCTCAACCAAGGCCTCTTTCGACTGGACCAAGCCAGCGGCTACGTGCACAACTACCTACACGACGCGGGCGATCCCGCTAGCCTGACGGGTGGGGCGGTCACCACCATCGCTGAAGGCCACGACCACGTGCTGTGGGTCGGGACTTACAATGACGTGGCCGAAGGGCTGAGTCGGTTAGATTTGCGTGACCTTGGTAGGGATACGTCACGCGTGCTGCGTGTCGTGCACGATCCGCTTGACCCGACTACGCTCAGCCACAGCGGCATCCATGCTGTGCACGAAGACCACACGGGCATCCTCTGGGTCGGCACGCATCTGGGGCTGAACAAACACAACCCCATCGCCGACCAGTTCACCATTTATGCCCATAGGTCTGGCGACGCAAACAGCCTCGTCAACAGTGAAATAAGGAGCATGTACGCGGCTGCAGATGGCACACTGTGGGTCACTACTGTTGGGCGGACCCTGCACCGGATCAATCAAGCAACCGGCGCGGTCACCCGGCTCCAACTCAGTGTAGGTGCACGCACGTTATTCACCGAGATGACCACACTCCCCCAGCAGCCCGATGTACTCTGGCTCGGCTCCTCGTCGGGGCTCTACCAGTACAACATCGGCACGGAGCGCACGACCCGCTATCTGATCAATCGCGTTCGTTCTCGGGCAGCCGCAAATCGCATTTCGATCGTCGTACCCAACCCTGATGGGACGCTTTGGCTAGGCCTTGATGCTCCCGCACTGGCTCACTTCGACCCCGCCACGGAACGCTTCACGCGCTACCCATTGCCGCGCCCAGCAACAGGCGGACTCATGGCCATCTACCCAGACCCCAACGACGCCGATGTCCTTTGGCTTGGTTCACTGCGGGATGGCCTGTTTCGCTTCGAGATTTCCACGGCCACCTTCACCCGCATCGCCCGCCAACGGGAAGCCTCCAATCGGCTGAGTGGCAACGAGATCTACGGCATCGTCCGGGATGCCAGCGATCCAGACATTCTGTGGGTATCCGCCTATCGTTCCGGCCTCAACCAATTCAACACGCGCACGGGTGCGGTGCAGCGCTTCACCCAATTCAACAGCGACTTGCCCGGCAACGGCGTCGGCCCCCTCCAAGTGGACAAGGACGGCATGCTGTGGATCGCCAGCAACCACGGCCTCATTTGGTTCGACCCGGTCGTGCATACGGTACAGGTGTACGATTCGGATGATGGCCTCCGGATCCGCGAGTTCATGGGCAGTGGATTGAAGCCGGGGCCGGACGGGC
>CAYYHN010000918.1:0-2078 GCA_964471245.1 uncultured Rhodothermaceae bacterium
GTACTCATCGACCCATTCCCACACCTTGTCGATGAACGGTCCGCGCCCATAGTCGTGGCGCGTCTTGCCTTCGTCGGCCTTCATCCGGCGCTCGACCACGTTCTGCGTGGCGATGCCTGCGTGGTCCTTGCCGGGCATCCAAAGTGCCTCGTAACCTTGCATCCGGCGCATCCGCGTGAGCGTGTCTTGGATGGTGTCCTGCAAGGCATGCCCCATGTGTAGCCGCCCCGTCACATTCGGTGGCGGCATCATAATCACGTGTGCATTTCGGTCGGTGTCAGACGTCGTCTTGAAGAAGCCACCCTGCTCCCAATACTCGTACCACTTCGCCTCAATTTGCGACGGATCGTAGCGTTTTGCTTCGCTGGCCATGGTGTAAATCTATCCTAAGCAGTTGTTTTTCGTCGTTGAAGCAGTAAAAATCCGAAACATCCTGCTAAGATATGCGCGTGCACGGATTTTTAATGGGGCGACGCGCTGCGCGCGGGTACTTGGTACGCTCACATTGTTTGCTTTGGCACGTTCGCTTCGCTCCCTCTTAGTGCTTGGGTTCTCCAGCCATGCCTTGTGCGGCCACTAACCAAGCAGTGAGCCATAAAAAGCCATACACCCAGATGCACGCAAAGCACTTCAACACCTTCGTGCCTTAGGGTCATTTGTGGCCAACCAGCACCTGCTGCAATCCTTTATAGGTGAATCCACCAAACCCTTGACAAAGAAGGAGAAAAGACGCTGAACTCTTCAATTGCACGAGTAATCAGCACGAGGAGCCTCTGATTATGGGCCCGCTTCTTGGCATGACATTTGACCTAACGCATTATGCATCAGCAATCCAACCTACGTGAGCAAAGGGTGCACATCCACGCAGGATCAGCGCACCCTTTGCTCACCAAACTACGGGTATCGCTTCATGTCGTGTGGTCATGCATTTACAGTTATCTCGCATTTCAAAACAGGCTGGCTACTCGCACTCTGGTTTTTGATGGCAAGCCATCCCTTCTCGGCGGAGGCCCAAGTCGGTGCTCTTAATCGAATTGTATGGGGAACCGAGGTAACGGAGATCGCCGCAATCGATGTCGACGGCGACAATGACTCCGATCTGATCGGGGCGACACAGCTAGGAGGCATCAAAGACGAACGACTTCTTTGGTTCGAAAACCTAGACGGTCACGGTACCTTTGGCTACGAGCAAGACCTCGGCGTCTCCGCAGACAAGTTCAAAGCGCTTGAAACAGCAGATCTAGACCGCGATGAACTCAGTGACCTAATTTTCTACGACGGCGACGCCCTCTACTGGGTGCGTCAATTAGAAAATGGTGATTGGAACTCACCTGAGGTTATTTCAGACCATGCCTCCATCTCCGCATTCTCGTTAACGCTATGGGATCTTGATGGGGATCAGTATACAGATATCGTATGGCATGACTTCTATACGACCTACTGGATACGTAACACTGGCACAGCAGACCGATTCAGCCAAGTTGAAGTGCTTTTCCAAGCAGCAGCACGTTTTCGTTTCCTGCAAGCGGCCGACCTTGACCAAGATGGAGACCTCGACCTGTTTACTAATTCTTGGCCTGAAAGCGTCACACACTACGAGCACCTTGATGGCCAAGGGACCTTTGGCTCACCTCAAGTACTTGCAGAAGAATTGAGCAATACATGGGGGGTTTATTTTGCCGACCTCGACGGCGATTCCGACCTTGACCTTGTGACGATCATGTCAACGACATCGAGTGGGCCAGCTCTCATGGCTTGGTATCGGCATACGGATGTCCATGGGACGTTTGAACATGCTCAAGAAATTATACCCCTCGCCCACATAGAAACTCAGTTGGCAGACTTTGATGGGGATGGCGATATAGATATTTGGAATCGTTCTGGTTGGCTTGAAAACACGGATGGTAAAGGCACATTTGGCCCGTATAAATTCATTGCCTTTGCCACACCAAATCTGCGTCAGGTAGAACTTGCCGATATCAATGGTGATGCCCAGCCTGACCTTATCTGGAGTGATGGCGGTACTGCCGGATGGCATACCTATGATGGTATTACGTTTCGCCCACAGCAACGCATCA
>CAYYHN010000919.1:0-2076 GCA_964471245.1 uncultured Rhodothermaceae bacterium
ATCGACTCGGTCAGGACCACAACGCTGGGGCGTGTGAGCGCTTGGCTCGGATCGCCGAGGACAAACGTGTGGCTGAACATGTCGAAGAATGGCGCATCGGCGTACATGAAGCCAGCTTCTTGGAAGACGCGCTCGCCTTGCCGTACGGTGCTTGGGCTAAATTTGCCGGGAAAATAGAGGCGTATCGCTTCCTCTACTTCGGGAAAGGCGTCTTTCATCGCAGGAGCAAGCACACTCGGTGTCACCACCAACTGTTCGGTTTCGCCTTCATCTGTCACATTCATCGTGATGCGGACCAACCGATCGGCATTGGCGTGATGGCGGTCGTAGGCGAATTCGTCCTGCACGTACAGGAGAATCAACAAACAACACGCCAGTCCCAGCGCCAGCCCGGCGATGTTGATGAAAGCGTAGCCTTTGTACTTGAGCAGGTTGCGTAGGGCAACTTTGAGGTAATTGTTTAACATGGTCATCTGCCTGATGAGTTCGCGGACGACGCCCTTGCGGTGCGTCACTTTGGCCCAATACACCTTGCGGTATTCCGCCTCGGTGCTCGTGTAATCGCCCATCTCCCGTACGGCCTCGCGGAAAGCATCCTGCGCCGTATAGCCCGCATCCAAGCATGCCTCCACATGGTCGCGCAAGTGCTCCTCCAACTCGTCGAGGTCCTCGCTGAAAAACGCCCGCCGAAACCGCAGACTCCGCCGCCACGTGGCTATCGCCGTTTCGAGATTAAAGCTCACTTCGTTCACTTTCGTGGTTCGTGATTCGGACGCCGCTACGCGGCTTTCGTATGCTCGCCGAGGCTCGCTTTAGTTATGGGCACGGGGCAAGGAGCATAGAGCATGGAGCTTGGCGCATAGAGCTAGCACACCCGCTCTTCCATGACTTACGCTCCCTTTCTCCCACTCCCCCATCCACCCAAACTCCCACACACGAGGCACAGCCGAGCCACCTATTCCCATGCCATGTCGGGCGACCAGAGGCGTTCGAGGATAGCATGGACATCAAGCCAGCGTTGCTTCTCGGTGTTGAGCGCCTCTTGCCCCAAGGGTGTGATGCGGTAGTACTTGCGCTTGCGCCCGGTGTCGGCTTTCTGCCAATAGGCTTCCACCAACCCACGCGTTTCCATGCGGTGCAAGACCGGATAGAGCGTGCCCGGCGTCCAGCGCATCTTGCCATCCGAGAGCCATTGGATGCGTTGAATGATTTGGTAGCCATAGGCATCACCGTGCGAGAGGATGGACAGCAGAATCGGCGTAGCCGACGCCGCTACAAGCGATTTCGGGATCATGGTAGGGTCTATAGAAACGTTGCAACGTATATATCGAGTCTCGACATATGATATATCGAGGATCAATACATAAAGGTTGCAGCAGCTCTGATTTTTTAGGCCATGCGCTCTTGGGTGCATAAGCCATTACCTAGCGAATAACTAGGCAGACAGGCGTCCCGCTATATATTCACGTGGTTTGCTTTCAGCATCCTACAGGTTTCTCAAGTACTTAGTAAACCGTATTCTGAAGGCTACCCGTCCACACCGAATGCACTGTGACCTATGGAATTTCTGTTTGTCGTTATCCTGCTTCCTCTCATGCTCCTGCTGGTCGCACCCGTCTATTTGTACATCAAGGTGCGAAACCTGAGTGCATCGTTGGACATGTTGATCGATGAGGTGCGCACGCTCAAAAAGCAGGCCGCTCAAGGTGGGATGCCTCCTGCTCCTCCATCGCCACAGGCCACTACTGCTTTTGTAGGCCAAGCCCCCCGCCAGGTGCCGCAAGCGGAGCCCGTGGCATCGGAAGCAACGCATGATCACGAACAAGCACCGGAGCCAAGCATTCCACGGCCTCCGTCGCCTAAAACAGTGCCTGATGATGCGTCACCGTCGCCTTCCGCAACGCGTAGTCGCTCGGAGTGGGAAGCGTTGATCGGTGGTAAGTGGCTGAACCGCGTGGGAGCGATTGCGCTGATCCTCGGCGTCGGTTATTTCCTGAAGTACGCGTTTGACAACGACTGGCTCACCGAAACCATGCAAGTTGCCATCGGTGCGGCCATAGGGATTGGGCTCCTTGG
>CAYYHN010000920.1:0-2070 GCA_964471245.1 uncultured Rhodothermaceae bacterium
ATTATCCGGAAGCACCGTATGAACTGGTCAAACGCATGCGGGCTTCGTTCTACATGCTCGGTGCATTGCTTGGCCGCATGGGCGAAGCACGCGTCTCGCTGCCGGGTGGATGCGCATGGGGGCCTCGGCCCGTCGATCTCCACATCGAAGGCATGAAAGCCTTGGGGGCCGACATCGAACTCGACCAAGGCTACGTCATCGCCAAAGCGCAGGGTGGTCGACTCAGCGGTGGCACCTTCAAAATGAAGCCTTCCAGCGTCGGTGCGACTATCAACTTCCTTCTCGGCGCAGTCACAGCCAAAGGAGGCTCACGCCTCGAAAACGCTGCCATCGAGCCCGATGTTGTCGTGTTCTCAGAGTTTCTACAGCAGATGGGTGCACGTATCGAAGGCATCGGCACACGCACGCTTGAGATTGAAGGCGTGGATGCGTTGCAAGGCGTTGACTTTACGAACTGCTCCGACCGCATTGAGTTGGGTACGTTCATGATTGCTGCCGCCATCGCGGGTAGACCGGGCGATACGATTACGCTCACCAATACGGCTCCGGAGCATTTGGGTGAAGTGTTTCTCAACAAGTTTCGAGAAACAGGAACGGGCCTGCATATCGATGGCACCACCGTCACGATCACGACGCCGGAGGTCATTCAGCCCGTTTCCATCACCACGGACATCTACCCCGGCTTCCCCACCGACTTGCAAGCGCAGTGGACGGTGATGCTGACGCAGGCTGCTGGCAACTCCAAGGTTGTAGACACCATCTACTTCGACCGCTTCAAACACATTCCGGAACTGCATCGCATGGGCGTGAATGCTTTGGTTGTGGGGAATGAAGTGGTCATCCAAGGCGGACGCCCGCTAAAAGGTGCACACGTGATGAGTACCGACTTGCGCGCGAGCGTTTCGCTGGTCCTTGCGGGCATGGTCGCAGAAGGCGAAACGCACGTGCAGCGCATTTACCACTTGGATCGCGGCTATGAGCGACTCGAGGATAAACTGTCAGCGGCAGGTATCGCCATCGAACGCGTTAAATACGACGAGTTTAGCGACCCGATTGGGCCACATGCCGCCTAAACGATGCGGTAGCCTGAGAGATCGAACGTGATGCTTTGCACTGTGCTCATGCACGATGTAGATTCTGATGCCGCCTAGTTAAGCGGCATCAGTTTATTTGTAGCTATCGAGATGGGTGCGTCATGCGTTGGAAAAAGGCACGCCGGAGTACGAACATTGAGGATCGCCGAGGGCAGCGCGGCCAACGGGCTCCACGCCGTATTCCCACGGGCGGCAAAGGGAAGCTAGGCGGGGGTGCCATCCTCATCATTCTGATTGCCCTCTTGTTCGGCGGCGATCCCCTTGCGCTGCTCCAGCAAATGGAAGGCGCCGCGCCTACGGCTTCGACCCAACCGCCTCCCTCAAGTCTTGGCACCCAGCCAAGCGACGAATTAGGTGACCTCACCGCTGCCGTCCTTGGGGATACCGAAGACACATGGGCTGCCATTTTCCAGCAATATGGGGAACGCTACGAACCAACCACGCTTGTCCTGTATGAAGGCGTCACCACCACAGCGTGTGGCTACGGCCAAGCAGCTACAGGCCCGTTCTATTGCCCGGGTGATAGCAAGGTCTACCTTGACTTGAGCTTCCTGAATGACCTACGGCGCCTAGGCGCTCCCGGCGACTTTGCCTTCGCGTATGTCATTGCGCACGAAGTAGGGCACCATATTCAAAACATCACGGGCACGGAACGACAAGTACGGCAACTCCAACAACGCGCTACACGCCAAAGCCAAGTCAACGAACTATCCGTGCTGATGGAGTTGCAAGCCGATTGCTACGCGGGTATCTGGGCGCATCACGCCGAGCGCCACCGCGATTTGTTGGAACGTGGCGACCTCGAAGAAGCGTTGCGCGCCGCTGCTTCAGTCGGCGATGACCACTTGCAACAACGTGCAGGCCAACGCGTGCGGCCCGAATCCTTCACGCATGGCACGTCGGCACAACGTATGGAATGGTTCAGACGCGGCTATGAAACGGGATCGTACCAACAGTGTGATACGTTTGCAAGCCT
>CAYYHN010000921.1:0-2068 GCA_964471245.1 uncultured Rhodothermaceae bacterium
TTGAGCTTTATGCTCGCCCTTGTGCCCATCCGGCCGTTGCAACTGCGTCGCCGCAACCTTGCTCTCGCCAAGCAGGTGGCCGCTCGTACCACCGAGATTGCACAGAAGAACGTCCAGCTTGCCCAGCAGGCCCATAAGCTGCGCGAACTCGACGAAATGAAGTCGAGGTTCTTTGCCAACCTTAGCCATGAGTTTCGGACGCCGCTGACGCTTATCCGCGACCCTATTGCCAGTGCTTTGCGTGGGACGTACGGCCCCCTCGACCCGCTGCTACGAGATCACCTCACGATCTCGGCACGCAACACCAACCGCCTGCGCAGCCTCATTGACCAACTCCTAAAGCTGACACGGCTCGACGCAGGAAAGCTTCAACTGGAAGCAGGCCATTACGACTTAATCGCATTCCTGCGCCGCATGCTAGGCAATTTCGCCTCGGTGAGCGAGCGCAAACTGATCACGTTTGCACTTGCATGCGAGGTTGATGTGCTCCGCTGCTATTTCGATGCAGAGAAGCTGGAACACATCGTCGTCAACCTATTGGGCAACGCATTCAAGTACACACCAGATGGCGGGTCGATTACGGTTCGGGTTGTACCGACGGAGCATACCGTCTGCGTAGAAGTGATCGACACCGGATCAGGTATTTCGCGTGAGGCCCAAGAACAGGTATTTACGCGTTTCTATCAAGCGAGCGACGGCGTTGTGCAACCGTATGAGGGCACAGGCATCGGGCTTGCGCTTGTAAAAGAACTCGTCGAACTCCATCACGGCCGTGTGGGTGTGACGAGCACTCTCGGCAAAGGCAGTACGTTCCACTTCACGCTACCGATGGGCCGTGCGCACCTCTCAGATGCCGATTTGCTCTCTACTCCACACGGTCTTGCAGGCGATGGTGTACCCCAGCCAGCCCTTGCAGTAACCACTGCCCCACCTCACGTAGGCCAAACGCATGTTGAGGAGGATGCGACAGACGAAGCAACGCCAACAATCCTGCTCGTCGAAGACAACGTCGACTTGCGGACCTATTTACGTCAACAGTTGGCACCAACGTACCGGATTATAGAGACAGCGAATGGCGCGGAAGGCTTCCGGCAGGCATGTGAGACACCACCAGACTTGATCATTTCGGATGTCATGATGCCGCATATTGGTGGTCTGGACTTATTACAGCGGCTCAAAGCGCATGAAACGCTCCAAACGGTCCCTGTTATTTTGCTCTCAGCTCGGGACGAAGAGCAGGACCGCATGGCAGGATTTGCTGCACAAGCAGATGCCTATGTAGCGAAACCGTTTCATCTCCCCGAACTGCAACCCCGAATCGCCTCCTTGCTTTCTGCACGGCAGCGGCTCCAGCACGTGTACGGGCAGCAGGTTGTTCAACTCGCTCCACAGGCTCCCGATCTGCCGTCGGAAGACCAGCGCTTTTTGGCATTCGTCGAAGCCGCCATCGAAGCACGCATGGCAGATCCAGACTTCAGCGTTGAGACGTTGGCCGCAGCGGTGCATCTAAGCCG
Organism: uncultured Rhodothermaceae bacterium; assembly: GCA_964471245.1. Lineage (GTDB taxonomy): Bacteria > Bacteroidota > Rhodothermia > Rhodothermales > CAYYHN01 > CAYYHN01. Next base: position 1,515 of record CAYYHN010000921.1, read on the forward strand.
GAGTCAATTGTACCGTAGGCTGGAGACCCTCACCCGCGAGAGCCCGGCGGCACTCATCCGGCGGATGCGCCTTGAACGCGCACGTCAGCACCTTGCCGAAGCGCACTTTAGCACCGTTGCAGAAGTGGCAGCGGCCGTAGGCTTCAAGAATGCCAACTACTTTGCTCGGCTCTACGAAAAACACCTCGGCGAGCGCCCCCAAGCGACGCGCAGCAGCATCAAGCGGTCGTAGCGACTGCTTGGTAGGCCCTTGACACAGCTGTCGCATGCACTAGCACAGCTGTCGCATGTACGCGTACATCTATCGCAAGATACGTATACACACGTCTCCATCTCGCTACCCGGCTTTTTACACACAGCGCTAACGATGCACCTTGGCTCCGTCACCTGCTCGCAGTCTGATACCACCTGACTCGCGAAGTGGACCCTTCTTTCACGCCTAGCAGACCGGAGCCCTGCCATGCGTTGTATCGTTTCTCGTAGGATCGCCTGTGCGATCGCTATGCCGCCTCTCGTGCTGGCATATTTCCTGCTCATGTTTTCTCCTTATACGG
>CAYYHN010000922.1:0-2063 GCA_964471245.1 uncultured Rhodothermaceae bacterium
TAACAGGTGAGACGATTGATATGCGCAGTGTTCAAAGCCATTCGTTCACCGTCATGGCAGGGAAGACCAAGGCAACCACGTTTCCTGTTGGGCCGCAAACAGATGCCATTCAAGCCAAGTCGAATCCGCCCCGCTTCATTGTAACCGTTACAGATGCCGCGCGGGTCACCGATATCGAGCTAATTGCATCAGCCCATGAGCAGCCGCACGAGGTGCGCCTCGAAGGCAATTACCCCAACCCTTTCAACCCGTCGACGACCATTCGGTACGCGCTGCCTCAAACCGCTGATGTACACGTCGCAGTCTACGATGTGCTCGGCCGCCACGTTACCGACCTTGTCAATACGATGCAGCCTGCCGGAAGGCACGAAGCGGTCTGGGATGCTAGTGGCGAGGCGAACGGCATGTACTTCGTCCAATTGCGCACCGCCGAGCACGTCTACTCCCATACTATGGTGCTTCTGAAATGACACGACACGATGACTTTTGCATGCACCTTGGTCTGTGCCTGTTGTTGATGCTTGGCGTGAGTATATGCACTGCCCAATTAACCCATGCACAGCAAGTCGAAGGGCAGTTCACCGTGACACCCACGACCAGCCCAGACGGTATGCCGATGGTGCACGTGGTGCTGGCATTGCGGGCGAGTGCCGCTACGCTTGATGTCGGACATGCAACGCTGATGCTTGCCGTCGACCCAGAGGTGTTGCGCTTCAAAAGTGATCCTGTGGCGAATGAAATCCTTGGCGAGAATGAACAATTTCGTTTCCATGCTCCGTTCCGCAAAGAATTAGCGGGCCCCGCGACGTACGAAACGTCCGTGTCGATGTACGGCGGGAAAAATCGCGTGGCGGTAAACCTAGTGTTAACTGCGCCGACGTTGGGCGTGACGCTCTCGAAAGCCTACACGCCTGTCGTGGATCTGTATTTCGAAGCCAAACAGTCGTTCCACGAAGATGCGCTACGTTGGGTTGGCGGCGATCGACCCGATGGGACGGTCGTCTTTCGCGATGATAACCGTGCAACCTTGAAACTGGGCGCATTGACTAGCACCACCGTTGTTGAAACACGCGATGAGCCAGATGCTCAAGTCCCGCTAGCATTTACGCTCGCGCCAAACTATCCAAACCCCTTTAATCCATCGACAACGATTCGGTACGCCCTCCCTAGCACCTCAGAGGTTGTCATCGAAGTCTTCGACGTGCTCGGCCGGCGCGTCGATCGACTGGTCGATGACGTGATGCCGAGCGGTTGGCACGAGATCGAATGGAATGCTCAAGGTTGGGCCAGTGGGATGTACATCCTGCGTGCACAGCACCAAGGGACGGTTCGCACACAGACGCTGATGTTCATCAAGTAGGTGCTTCAGCGTGTACGGGCTGAAAAAGGCCCAAATTGAACAATAGCGAGAAAAAGTCAGACAAATCTAGTTCAAGGTGGCGGATTCTGCGCTAGCCTTCGCATCGCTTTAGTGAGGCCCTCTCTGTGAAGGGCAGATGATCCCGCTCGCTGACTTCGATGTGATCCCATGCGTTCGTCTCTCCACATTCCCGCTGCACCCTTTCGGTTCATCTCTATTGCTTGGAGTTTTGTGCTCCTGCTGCTCCTTTGGCGTCCCGTTGAAAGTGTAGCCCAAGGTGCCGGCTCGGCGCTCGACTTCGATGGTTCCAATGACTACGTACAAGTCGCTAACCATACCGACCACGACTTAGGCAGTGCCTTCACACTCGAAGCATGGGTGCAGCCTGATGCCGGATATGGCGGCACTACCAGCCCCTACCACGTCATTAGTCGTTGGGGGGGAGGAGGCGCGGGCAATGCAGCGTATGTCCTAGCCGTCGATGATGCAGGGATCGTCTCGGTAGGTACATACGATGGTTCCAATTCATCGAGTATAGCAAGCTCAGCTTCACTTGCCGTGGGCGCTTGGGCTCATCTCGCCGCTACGTTCGACAACGGTACGATGAAGCTGTATGTGAATGGCGTAGAAGTGAATTCAATGACAGGAGCTAAAACTCCTCAGGCATCCAACTACGATATACATATTGGGAAGGAGTCTTCAG
>CAYYHN010000923.1:0-2041 GCA_964471245.1 uncultured Rhodothermaceae bacterium
GAGATCATGCCCGTCTAATGCTTCCCACGCAGCCTCAGCGTTCCCGTTCAAGATATGCTCAAAAAAGCGCCACGCAGAAGGCACTGTATCAACTCCACCACCATGACGCGTGAACTCTACGGCACGGCCAGTTGCCCCTACACGAGCGACCTCCGCGAAGACCTGCTCTGGCGCGACGCCTCCTTCGAGGAATTCGATGTGGAAACGGACACCGACGCGCTGACACGGATGCTGTCCCTGACGAACGGCAACGGCACCGTGCCGGTGCTGGTAGAAGACGGAAAGGTCGTCCAAGTTGGCTGGCAAGGACGTGGATGCTATGTCGGACCGCCTCGGTACTAGCTCATCGGCCTTGCATGCCCAAAGGCTTCACGTGCGCGGTGTGGTGCAAGGCGTGGGCTTCCGTCCATTTGTTTACCGCCTGGCGCACCGATTCCGCCTAAATGGATGGGTGCGAAATGACGCCGATGGCGTGCATATCCACGTAGAAGGCTTCCCAAAAGCACTCGCGGCATTTGGGAATGCGCTACGCACGGAAGCCCCTCCAGCGGCGGTCATCCAAGACGTAGCCACATCAACTGCGCCCTTATCCAGAGCCCAAGCGTTTGCTATCGTTGCGAGCCACGAGGGCCACACACCGACCGTCCGCATCAGCCCAGACCTCGCTGTGTGCCCGGGCTGCCTGGCAGAGATGCGCGATCCCGCCGACCGACGCCACGGCTACGCATACATCAATTGCACCAACTGCGGGCCGCGCTATAGTATCATCACCGCACTCCCCTACGACCGGCCGCACACAACGATGGCCCCATGGCGGATGTGCCCGGCATGCCAAACGGAATACGATGATCCATCTGATCGCCGCTTCCACGCACAACCCACAGCATGCTCCGATTGTGGGCCGCATTACGTGCTCGAACATGAAGGTGTAGCCATTGCCCATGGCCAAGATGCCTTGGTGGAGGCGATTCGAAGATTACTCGCGGGACAGATTCTCGCCATCAAAGGCCTCGGCGGCTACCACCTCGTCTGCGATGCCCAGCACGAAGGCGCAGTGGAGGCCCTGCGCGCGCGGAAGTTTCGCAAGGAGAAACCGTTTGCCTTAATGGTCGCCGATCTGGAAGCAGCCAAACAGCTTACCACCGTGGACGCTCATGAAGCTTCCATGCTCTCTTCGGTGATGCGCCCTATCGTCTTGCTTGACCGTCGCTCCGATACGGAGGCACAACTTCTCCCCGATGCCATTGCGCCCAGCAATCCGGAACTTGGCGTGATGCTGCCGTACACGCCACTGCATGTGCGACTGTTCGACCTCGGCGCTCCGTCTGTCCTTGTGATGACCAGCGCCAACCGCAGCAGCGAACCCATCGCCTACGACGACGACGACGGCCGCACTCGCCTCGCTGCCCTCGCCGACGCGTTCCTCATTGGGGAGCGCCCCATTGCCCGCCGCCTCGACGACTCAGTCGTACGCGTCGGACCGACAGGGCCCATCCTGCTGCGCCGTGCCCGCGGCTATGCCCCTGGAGCCGTCACCCAACTCCCCACCGACCGCCCCATCCTCGCTGTGGGGGCCGACCTCAAGAATAGTGTTACGCTTGTGGTTAATGGCGAGGCCTTTGTGAGCCAGTACATCGGCGACCTTGACCATTACGATGTGCAGCAAGCTTTCGCCCAGACCATCGACGACCTGACGACGATGTATGGCGTGCCCATGGATGAACTGCTAGTCGTGCACGACGCCCACCCAAGCTACCGTTCGACGCAGATGGCGATGGACCTCCAAGCCGAAACCCTTGCCGTCCAGCACCATCGCGCGCACATCGCCTCGGTGCTGGCCGAGCGGCAAGTATGGGACCAGCCCGTCGTCGGCTTCGCCTTCGATGGCACCGGCTACGGTGATGACGGTAGCATTTGGGGCGGCGAAGTGTTTGCTGGCAGCCTGCGAGATGGTCTTGAACGAGTGGCCCACCTCCGCCCTGCTTTGCTCCCCGGTGGCGATGCCGCGGCACGTACACCCGTGCAAGCGGCGGCGGGCTTC
>CAYYHN010000924.1:0-2039 GCA_964471245.1 uncultured Rhodothermaceae bacterium
CGGACGGTAATCGTGTGACGTCCAGGAGGCAACGACACAAAGCTGGGAGTGTAGACGCCTGTCGGATTCCCATCCACTATAATCTCAGCAATCGCCGGATCTGACGTTACATTGATACGAAAGGTATCCGTAAAGTTGAAGGACACGGACACGGTTTCATTGGTTGGCACTGTGACACGTTTCTCCCACTCCCCTAAGGTCGGATGCATTGCGCGCACACGGTACGACCCAACGGGCAGTTCGGTGCGATACGGTGCCGCCTCAACGGTGCCCTGCCGTACATCGTCGATATAAACATCCCCGAACGGCCTTACAATCACGGTCAAGTTGCCAACCAGTGCCTCTAGGTCTGCATTGATAACGGCAATATTATCGGCAACCACATTAGCGGCGTGGAGTTGCTGCGCATAGCCTTCCCGCTCAACGCGGATTTGATAGTTACCAACGGCGGTATTTGAATTACTGTACGGCGTGGTCCCGACAAGCTGACCATCGACAAAAACCTGTGCACCAGCAGGCTCCGACTGTACAACAAGACCACCAACCGGTGTATTAGGGGGGCGTTCGGGACGTTCTACAGGTGTGCGAGGCGTGGGATTGTCGGCTGTCGTGGTGCCGCCGCCACCTGTAGCAGCCTGCTCGCTAAGTTCTGCAGCAAAAGAATACGTCTGGCCTGCTGTCACCGCCACATTTGCACCATAATCAACGTATCCACTCCGCCGTAGCGTGACATTATAACTAGCAGGTAGCAGATTCCCCTCGGTGTGCGGCGTCTGCCCAATCAAGTTGCCATTAAGCAAGATTTCTGCACCAGCTGGCGTCGACTCAAATGCAATACTGCCTACCTGTCGACCAGTAGGCACAGGTTGTAGCGCAAAATGGAAGGAGGCCGACGATGCAACAAGTGTAATCGTAGTGTCGAGGGCGAGGTAGTTGGGATGCTCGATGTGAAGACTGTGTTCGCCACGCGACAAACTCAAGTCCATTAGAGGAGCAGTCCCAAGCAAAGTGCCATCCAGTGCCACTTGCGCCCCAGACGGTACCGTCTGGATACTCACTTGTGAACTTCCACCACCCAGAATACCCGAGGTCCATAGCAATGCAGCTATGACGATAGCTGCAAGCGCTGTGCCTCCCCAAATGAGGCCGCCGCGTCTCTTTTTCCCGTCCCCTTCGGTAGACGTACGCGAATTCATCCCAGAGGGGTCCGGGAAGAGCGACTCCACATCACTATCAGGATCAATCGTCCCACTACCAGATGGTGTGCGGTCCAGTTTGGGGGTAACAACCGGAGTCGTTTTGGAGCGTGTTGGAACTGACGTCGCGATATGAACAGCTTGGGAACCTTCATCAACCTGCGTAGCATCTCCTGTGGGACGCGTGTAGGTATACGGCGTCTCTACACCTTCCTCAGCCGCAAAGGCTTTCAGGTCCATAATCATGTGGGCGGCCTGCTGGTAGCGATCTTCGGCATCGCGGGCGACCGAGCGCATGATGATATCGACGAGGCGCTGAGGCAAATCAGGATTAAGTTCGCCTAAGGTGGGAAAGTTATGCTCGTCAATGGCCTTGAGGATCTTAAACTCGCTGCTCTTCTTGTCGAAAGGTGGCCGTCCAGCCATCACTTCAAAGAAGGTCATCCCCATGGAGTAGATGTCGCTACGATGATCTACTTTGCTCAACCCTTCCAATTGCTCGGGTGGCATGTAGTAGATAGTACCTGCGCGAAAGCCCGTCCGCGTAGCGACATAGCTATCAGAGCTCATCTCTTGGATCTTGGCTAAGCCAAAGTCCGTCACCTTCACCTGCTGGTCGTCTGTCAGCAGAATGTTGTTAGGCTTGATGTCGCGGTGGATGATCCGATGGTTGTGCGCGTACTGGAGCGCACTCAGCGACTGGATCAGAAGCGAGATGGCCTGTTGCCATGGTACACCTTGGTGCTGCTTGATCAAATCACCCAAGGTGCCACCCTTGACGTACTCCATCACCAAGAACGGGTGTTGGTCCGTTTGGCGCAGGGTCTTTACACTGACGATGTT
>CAYYHN010000925.1:0-2036 GCA_964471245.1 uncultured Rhodothermaceae bacterium
CACGAGATCAAGAACCCGCTCAACTTCATCAACAACTTCGCCGAGGTTAACGCCGAACTCGCACAAGAACTCCGCGAAGCCCTCGCTGACGGCGATAACCCCGAAGACATCATCGCCGACCTCGAGCAGAACGCCACCGTGATCGCGCAGCATGGCAAGCGCGCCGACAGCATCGTGCGCAACATGATGGCCCATGCGCGCAGCGGCAGCGGCGAACGCGTGCCGACGGATCTGAACGCATTGCTCAACGAGCACATCGACCTTGCTTACCACGGGAAACGGGCAGCTACGCCGGGCTATACGGTAGCTATAGAGCGCGATATGGACGCGGCCGTGGGTGAAGTGTCCTTAATTCCACAGGACATTGGCCGGGTCGTGCTGAATCTGCTCAGCAACGCCTTCGATGTGCTAGAGGGACAGGCTGATGCCACCGTCACCGTCACAACACAACGGGTCGGCGATCAAGTCGAGATTCGCGTGGCGGACAATGGGCCGGGGATGCCGGACGAGGTGAAGGCGAAGGTGTTCGAGCCGTTCTTCACGACGAAGCCTACGGGGCAGGGGACAGGCTTAGGGCTGAGCCTGAGCTATGACATCGTGACGCAGGGGCATGGTGGGGCGATGACCGTGGAGAGTGCAGAAGACAAAGGCGCGATGTTTGTCATCAAGCTGCCTATCAAAGGAGGTACGGCATGAGTAACCGATGTGTTTGGCTTGTTTGGTTGCTGGTACGGTTACCTAGTTGGTCTGTGGTCGCGCAGCAGGACGCATCGGGTGTCGTCTCCCTATCTGCAGGATCGCTGCATACAGGCGGCACACTTGGCCTCGCCAACATACCGTGGCGCTTCCAAGAAGGGGACAACCCGGCATGGGCGGATCCGGCGTTCGACGATAGCGACTGGACGCTGATGGAGCCGCTCGGCAACGATGCCGAGGCTTGGCAGGGGCTGGGCTGGTTTCGGCTCCGTCTTCGTGTCGACTCCACCTTGCATCAGACGGTCATTGGCTTGGCCATGTACCATACGGGAGCATCGGAGATCTACCTGAACGGCGAACGGGTGGCGGTCTATGGTTCCATTGGAAGCACGGCAGAAGAAGACGTGCACTATACCCCTAAGGGGCAGCCCGTCAGCTTCATGTTGGACCAACGAGATGAACACGTTCTGAGCGTGCGTTTTACGAATCGTGCCCTGTCCACAAAGAGTCGAAATGCATACCAAGCCCTTATCCACTACCCGTGGGGGTTTGCACTTGCGATCGGGCCGAATCAACCGATGGTCGACAGTTACATCAGCGGAACGCGCCACCAACGGTACACAGGGATGGTTCTGGGACTTACGTTGTTGCTGACCATCATCCATTTTGTCTTGATGCTACTGGAGCGGCGCGACCGGGCCAACCTCTACTTTGGCCTCGCCATGCTCGTGATCTCGATCACATTTCCCGTCGGCGCTACCTTTGGCGATTCGGAACTGATCTATAGTGCCTACCTAGATCGATACTGGTTTTTAGTAGTAGCAGGCTATGGGTGGAGTAGCTATTTCATCTTGCTCTTGGCAAGCATTTATGCCACGTTCGCTCCACAATGGATGCGTGGCATCTGGATTATCGTAGCGCTTGCGGTAGTGGGCCTTTCGCTCATGTATCGCTTTACCGTGAACGTGATTTTCGTGATAACCCTCGTGCCCAGTATCCTTGAGGCGCTCCGCGTGACCATTTATGGTGTGTACAAACGCAAAGAGGATGCATGGATTCTACTGGTGGGCTATATCGTCACCCTTGGAGCCATCTTACTCTATGGCTGGCTTACGGTGGCTGAAGATGGTATGACCCAAGGAGCGCGCTTCCTATTGGAAGGGATGCCGGGGTTCACCCCCGATTGGCCCATTTTCTTCCTGCCGCTCACCGTGCCTATTTGCATGTCCATCATCCTAGCACGGCGGTTTGCGCGGCGCGGCCGACGGTTGCAAGCTGAGCTAGAACCAATACCATTCAAATAAGCAAAATGAGGTGGTCCGTTTTGGCGTAGGTTCGAG
>CAYYHN010000926.1:0-2035 GCA_964471245.1 uncultured Rhodothermaceae bacterium
CCGTCGGGTGTGCCAGTGCCCATCACCCAGCCCCAGAAGCGCGGGTGAATGTTGCCGGTCGGGTAGGGCAAGATGTCGCGGCGTGCTTGGGCATAGACCTCGGCAAAGGGCGCTGGCTGCATCGGGATGGGCTCGGTCAGGCGAGATGCGACCTCAGCGGGTACCGACTGCCATGTCGGGCGCTCGCGTACGGTTTGTACGAAGGCGAGCACATCGTTGAGGGCTTCCTGCGCCGTCGCGGCAAAGGCGTGCCAGTCGTCGGGGGCAAGGGATACATCGGGCGGGTGTGGGTCAGTCGTCATGCGGCAGGGCGGCTATCGAATGGTTGCGGACGTGCGTGATAATACGTACGCTTAGGCATCCGGTCTTGAACGGATTGAACCCGCTTGGAACGAAGTAAACACTGCACCTCATGTGCCAGCATCCTCATGCACACACAGCCGCGGTCCCTGCGCGCCAGCACGACTTGGTCCAAGCCCGCCGCGTGCGTGGCTTCCGCTTCACCGAGTCCAAGCACAGCGACTTCATACCGCCGCACACACATGCGGAGGCGACCATCACGGTCTTGCTCGCGGGTACGTTCGAAGAATCCTACGGCCTATCGACCACCGCGTGTTGGGCAGACTCCGTGCTGTACCGTCCGGCAGGTGAAGTCCATGCCGACCGCTTCGGACGAGCAGGCGCACACAACTTCGTGATCGAGATCGACGCGGCCCGGGCACAGACCGTGGCCGACCATGCGAACATATTAAATGAGGTCGTCCATCTGCGGAATCCGCGCTTGATGTCGTTGGTACATCAGATGCGTGCCGAATTGCACACGTCGGATACCGCGACGGCGCTTGCCCTCGAAGGCTTGGCGATGGCTTTTATCGCACAGTCAATTCGTGTGCCTCGAATGCAGACCACCTCGTCTGATTGGCTTCAACGTGCTGAGGAATTGCTGCGGGACCGATTCCGCGACGAGGGCATCCAGATGCGGGCCTTAGCCGAAGAAGTCGGGGTGCATCCCGTGCACTTCGCGCGTGCATTCAAAGCCCGTTACGGACTCACACCAGGGCAGTTTTTGCGCCGATTACGCATCAGGTGGGCCGCCGAGCAACTCCGCACAACGCCACGCTCGCTCGCCGATATTGCGCTCGATGCTGGGTATGCTGACCAAAGCCACTTTGGCCGCGCCTTCAAGCGACAATTCGGGATGCCGCCAAGCATCTGGCGACGGTACCATCAGGCCTAATGTGTTGGTGTTATTCTCCTTGCGGCAGGTATTGGTCTGGGATTGGCCCGGCTCCTGTCGGCTCGTCCCACACGATGCCTACGACCCACCAGCGGTCGGCGTGGTAGACAAGTTGGAACGTGTTGATGCCGCGCCCGAGGACGCGTTCGTCGTTCCAGAAATGCTTTTGGTAGGTGCTGAAGACGTGCGCAATGTCGCCATAGCGCTCTACCTTGCTGTGAATCTCCGACTCCGAAAAGCCCCGATCATTCGGCCCACCGATCGTCGTCGCGCTGTCGGCCCAATCGATGAAGTCTTGCGGCGAGAGCACGCGGAATTGGCCGCCCGTCTGCTCTTTGTTGGGAATGAGCCGCGCTTCAGGGATAAAGAGCGAGCGGAAGCGAGGCCAGTCGTAGTTCTCGCCCGGAGCCCGTTGGATCGATTCGTACGTGGCCGCTACGATGGCCTCCGGTGAGGCAACATCTTCGGGGGCCGCCTCTTGGGCGTGGACGCTTGATGGGGCAAGCAGTACGGCAAACAAGGCGAGCGAGAGCAACGAAGTAAGCGCGCGGATCATCATGGTTGGTAAACACGTGTGGGTAGAATGCGAACAGACGCCCACGCAGGCCGAAGCCGCATGAGCGTCTGTAAGGATACGAGCCGCTTCGCAAAAGACCGAGATGCGGCGGCAAACAAGCAAGATCCGATAACGCAGCTACGATTTACTGCGCCGTCAGTTGCTGGATCGCGCCAGCCCAGTCCTCCACGTGGAAGCCAGTCGTCATCTTACCGTTCTCGACGGTGTGGATGTCGATGGTC
>CAYYHN010000927.1:0-2034 GCA_964471245.1 uncultured Rhodothermaceae bacterium
AATCGCACGCTACGCCCTGCTGATTGAGGCAAGCGCCAAGAAGGCCGCTCCAGTCGATACGGGCAACTTGCGTGCGAGCATACGCACCGAGCTTGAGGCGCTGTCTGCTGTGATTATTTCTGGGGCTGATTACTCGGCATACGTGGAGTTTGGCACCAGTCGGATGCGCGCACAGCCCTTCATGTTTCCCGCTTTAGAGCAGCACCGCAACAACTTCATACAAGACCTGAGGAAGGCGATAGGAGATGCGTGATCCCCGCCTAGACATACGAAAGGGCGCTATTGATGCGATTGAGGCAGCTATGACCACAGCAGGCTACACGAGCCCGAAGGTGGTTACGAATCCGGCGCATGCGCAAGGCTTTCCGTTTGTTTACATGGGGCCAGAAACCGTCGTTCCTCGCCATAACAAAACGAACCAAGGGGCAGAAAGCACGCTTGCGCTGGTGTGCTGGCACACGACCCGCACGGCAGCGGAGCAGCTCGGCAACGTCGTATTGCAAAGCCTGACCGACCGGGACGCCCCCATAAGCATTGATACCGGCACGCTCGTCTACTACGACCTTGATTTTGCAGGGGAGGTGCTAGTGGACGAGGAGGCCGACAATAATAGTGGACATGCCTATGGCGTGCCCTATAGAATACGCTACTGGACAACTGAGGGCGAATAGATGGCAGCACCAGATACATTCCGCATCGGCGGGAAATACCGCGTCAAAGTGGGCGGCAACACCATCGGCGGTGAGCAGTCCGGCACGCTTGTGCTAACACTAGCGCAAACGGTACTAACGAACAAGGGCAGCAACTACTTTCGCAAGCTTGCCGCGTCAATGCGTTCATGGCGCATCGAAAGCAATGGCAACTATGTCGTTTCGTCTGCCGAGATCGCTGGTAACAACCTCTCTGCTACGGTGGCCGGCACGGCTATCAAGGGTATACGCTCGCTCGCAATAAGCGGTGAGTGTCAGATGATCGAGGTAGCCAACAGTACGACAGGATTAGACCGTGCGTTACTGCCAGGCGTCCGCAGCATGGATGCGACAGTGCAGGGCGACTGGTACGACTTCGACCTTGATTCGAGTCCGACAGGCGGCGACGAAGCGCTTGAAGACCTGCAAAACATACTGCTAGGCACCTCAAGTGATGCTGTGGCTTTTGTCGGGCAGGTCGGCACGAACCAGACGTTTGCGTTTGATGCCCTACCATCCTCGAACAGCCTCAGTATGCCGAACGAGGACAGCGGGCAGTACAGCGTGACGGTCAACAGCGCGGACGCGATTACGGCCACGCAGACGGGCGCTGATACCGCGCTGGCGGCCATTGTCTCGGCCTTTGCGGGTGCCTCCGAGGCGACCAGTGTCAGTATCGAGTTCACGCCAGACGAGGTAGACGCCACAGAGTGGACGGGCACCGCTTACGTCGGGCAAATTGAGTTAAACGCCGAGTTCACTGGAGATGTGACATGGTCCACCACCTTGGAGGGCACCGGAGCACTCACACAGCAAGCAGGTAGCTAATGGGATTACCAGAATGGGTATACAACGATGATGCGTATGTGTCGGTCAGTGTAGGCGGGAAGTCTTACGGCTTCTGGTTCTGCGAATTATCGCGCGTGCTTCCAATGCGGCATGGTGTAGAACTGGCTGAAGACGACATCGTGGGCTTCTTGTGGATGTGCCACTTACCCACGAATCCAGACTGCACTTATGACGATTTCTTGAGCGTGTTTGGGCTGATCCCTCACCATGAGCAACTCGGCCTAGCTGAGTACATCAAGGAAAAGCAGATACCGCAAGGGGCGGGAAAGGTGGAAGCCTCAAAAGCGACACGGTTCAAGCTGTTGCGCTAGGCGGCTTGAGGCTCAAGCCTATTGACATCCAGACATGGACGCCGCGAATGCTCGCCAACGCGGTCAGCGGCTATCTAGCCGGAATCGCAGCCATGCAGACAATCGCAATGGTTGACTCACCACTAAGTCCAGTGGAGCTACTGGAAAAGCAGGCAGCGGCTCAGCCCCAGTCTGGAGAACGCGTG
>CAYYHN010000928.1:0-2029 GCA_964471245.1 uncultured Rhodothermaceae bacterium
ATCGTACGACGGCGTTCGACCTGCGCTACCGGACGCTGGTCCACGAGCACGAACGCCGCCGTTCGCCTGTAAGGGGCTTCGTCGGGGGGCGCATCGACCTGATTCCGCACCAGTTGTACATCGCCGATGAGGTGAGCCGACGCCATGCCCCGCGCGTGCTGCTCTCGGACGACGTCGGGCTGGGCAAGACAATAGAGGCGTGCCTGATTGTGCATCGGATGTTGCAGAGCGGACGCGCCAGCCGCGTGCTCGTGCTCGTCCCCGACGCGCTCGTGCACCAGTGGTTCGTCGAGATGTACCGGCGCTTTAACCTCTGGCTGCACATCTACGATGAGGAGCGCTGCATTGCAATAGAAGGCGAACACGGCGACATCAACCCGTTTCTCGACGATCAACTCATCCTGTGCAGTTTGTCGTTTCTGACAGGCTCAGCCAAGCGCGCCGCCCAAGCTGAAGCCGCCGGATGGGATTTGCTTGTGGTCGACGAAGCACATCACCTGACGTGGTCACCTGCTGCCGTCAGCCGCGCATACGCCGTCGTTGAGGCACTGAGTAGGAAAGCGGAAGGCCTGCTCCTCCTGACAGCCACGCCGGAGCAGCTTGGGCCTGAGAGCCACTTTGCGCGCCTCCGTCTCCTCGATCCCGCGCGCTACCACGACGTTGCGGCCTTTGCAGCAGCCGAGCGCGACTACGCCGACACGGCCGACCTCGCTGAACACCTCGCTGCCGACCAACCGCTCACCGAAAGCGACCGCACCACGCTGCAACGCCTATTCGCCCACGATGCCGCACGACGCGACGCAGCACTTACGATTGATGCGACACACGATGTGTCAGCCCGCCGCGACCTGCTCGATGATGTGCTCGACCTGCACGGCCCCGGACGTGTGCTATTTCGCAACACGCGCGCAGCCATTCAAGGCTTTCCCCAACGCCAAGCGGATCTGGTGCCATTAGCGGCTTCGCCCGAGCAGCAAGCACGAGCCCTCGCAATATATACGGCTGAAACGAGCGACAAACGGCATCGTGTTAACCTCAGCGACGACCCACGTGTGCCGTGGTTGGTTGGCTTGTTGCGCGACCTCGCACCAGCCAAAGTCCTGCTCATCTGCAAGACCCAGCAGAAAGCGCTGGCATTACAAAAAGCACTACGCGAACGCATCCAACTAAAAGCAGGCGTCTTTCACGAGGGCATGACGCTAGTCCAGCGCGATCGGCAGGCCGCATGGTTCGCCGAGCCCGACGGCGCGCGGCTCCTGATCTGCTCCGAGATCGGCAGCGAAGGGCGCAACTTTCAGTTTGCCCATCACCTTGTGCTGTTCGACCTGCCGAGCAACCCCGAACTGCTCGAACAACGTATCGGCCGCCTCGACCGAATTGGGCAGACGGAGGATATCCAAATCCATGTGCCGCATCTTGTAGGGAGTCCGCAGGCAGTCTTGGCTCGTTGGTACCACGAGGGATTGGCGGCATTCGAGACCAGCTTGGAAGGCGGCAACACACTCATGCGCCGGTTCGGCGAACGGGTGCATGCAGCAGCGCTCGGCGAACCAACAGACCTCGACGCACTCATCGCGGAGACGCGTACGGCTCGCAAGGAGCTTGCCCAACGGCTTCAGCAAGGACGCGATCGGCTGCTGGAAATGAACTCGTTCCGCCCCGCCCGTGCTGCTGCACTCGTCGACGCCATTCAGGCAGCCGATGCCGACCGACGGCTGGAGCGGCACCTTTTGGCCGTGTTCGAGCAGTACGGCGTGCAAGCCGACCGCCATGCGCCCCGTACCTACCGCCTCGATGCCAGCCGTATGACTACCGACGCCTTCCCTGCCCTCCCAGATGGTGGCTATACGATCACGTTCGACCGCGCACGTGCCCTTGCCCGCGAGGATGTCGGCTTCCTAACGTGGGACCACCCGCTCACGACAGGCGCACACGACCTCATCCTCGGCTCCGAGGTCGGCAACAGCAGCTTCGCCCTCAGAGCCGAGGATGAGGTCGTGTGCGCCTGTCGTGAGCGGGAAAGAGTGTA
>CAYYHN010000929.1:0-2024 GCA_964471245.1 uncultured Rhodothermaceae bacterium
TTTGGAAACCCCGCAATTCTCGACGACCAAGACAATGCACCTGCTCAAATAGGGGAAGTATCGGCTGGATGGGTATCCTTGTCGTATCTTGCATGCGACTAGTTGTACTCCCGACATGGATCCTGACACAAGCTTCTCGGCAACACAACTCGTCATGCTCATGGGGGCGTTGCAAGGCCTCATGTTGAGTGTGGCGAGTTTCTTTTGGAATCAAGAAAACCGCACGGCCAACCGCCTGTTTGCGGGCATCATCACCTTATTGTCCTTGATGATGCTTGGCGTTGCACGTGGCTTAGCAGGCGTACAACCCGAGGATGCGCCGTATGGCGTCTTGCATACGTTTGGCGCGGTGGCCTTGCTGCTGGGGCCGATGATCTACTTCTACATTCGCACCTCGGTCGATGCCAGTTACCTCTTCAAGAGCGTCCGCCTCGTGCATGGCATTCCGGCGTTGGTCCACCTCTCACTGCTGCTACCGTTCCTTTTCGTTGGGCCAGAAGTACGTGCGAGCTACGTGGCTACATACTTGGAGCGCGAGCTTTTTCGGAGCATCGTTCCAGGCATCCCAACCGGCTTCGTCGTGACGAGTTGCTACGCGTTGGCTTCGTTCATATGGATCCGGCGCTACGAGAAGCACGTCGCCGAAGTCGCTTCGTTCGGCGATGCGCCACGGATCCGTTGGCTGAAGTGGTTTACAGGCTTACTCGTCACGCTTTTGTTTTTCCTTGGCCTGTTTACGCTGCCGGTGCGTTTCCAACTCTTTGCAGCCGCTTCGCTGATGGCATTCATGAGTACCATCATGCTCATCGCGTTGATTAACCCCAATGTGTTTCATGGCATTCCCGCCGCCCTGCAACTCTCGGAAGATGATGCAGCCGAAGCGAAGTATGAGGCTTCTAAGCTCGAAGACGACCAAAAGGCCGCTTATCTAGCAAAACTTCAGCAGCACTTCGAAAAGGAGAGACCCTACCTGCAGCAGGAACTCACGCTCCGTACGGTTTCTGAGCAGATCAGTGTGCCCTATCGGTATGTCTCGCAGGTGATCAATGAGCGGTTGGAGCAGAACTTCATGGACTTTGTCAACAGCTACCGCATCGACGCAGCCAAGACGATGCTGGTCGACCCCAACTGGTCACATCTGACGATTGATGGCATAGCCGGAGAGGCCGGCTTTAAGTCGCGGTCTGCCTTCTATACGGCCTTCAAGAAGGCCACGGGAATGACGCCTGGAGCCTTCCGCAAATCGGTTGCACCTGCATAGTCGGTTGCTGTGAGAACAAACCTTTTTTGTTTGAAGAAACCCAATTGATGTCCCGATACGTGTTTCTGGACATCCCCATGCGCTTGCATGGACATCGCAAGCGGTCGCGCATCCCATCTTTGCAACGTGCCGTTACCGGTAGGGCACATCGTTGATTACCGGAAGACGGCATCGCTGAAACAATACGATTCACGTTGCAAACCTACGCTTGCGCATGAAGAGATTCTGGATAGTCGGCTGGCTTGTGCTGATGGGAGTGATAGGGCTGGGGACGCCGCTGCCTTTGCTTGCCCAGTCCTACACGGCACTCGCGGGCACCGTATTCGATGCCGACTCGGGCGAGACGCTTCCGTATGCCAGCGTGCGCATCGATAGCCTTGGCATGGGTGTGGCGACGAACGTGGAGGGTCGTTTTGCACTGCTCCGTGTGCCGATGGGGTCGCATACGCTCACCATTTCATACATCGGCTTCGAGACGAAGCAATTGGTGGTTGATGTGCGCCCCAACATGCCGCCTGTGCGCATCCAACTCGTCACCAGTGCAGCCCAACTCGATGAAGTGCTCGTCACGGCAGACCAGTACAAGATGATGCGTACAACAGGGGCAATCAGTCAGATCACCGTGTCGCCGCGCGAGTTGGCTGCGCTACCTAGTGTAGGAGAGGTCGATATCTTTCGGTCGCTTCAACTGCTGCCCGGCATCAGCGGGACTAACGAGGGCTCGTCGGGCCTCTTTGTACGTGGCGGGACGCCGGACCAAAAC
>CAYYHN010000930.1:0-2015 GCA_964471245.1 uncultured Rhodothermaceae bacterium
AGCCTGTTCAAGCCCACATCGGTAGTGGCGACCCAGATCGAGCTATCCGTTGTATTCGCCAAGGTCCAGACGTCGCTGTTGTTTAGCGTGGCGTCATCGAGGGGATCATGGTGGTAATTGGCAAATCGCGCGCGCTCGAAGGCTAACCGTGCCGCCCCGCCACTCTCCGTTCCTAGCCACAGCATGCCTGTGCGGTCTTGGAAGAGAACTTGTACGTCATCGTCTGGTAGACTCCGGGGCTTTCGCGGATCGTGCGTATAAGTCGCCAAGGTGCCCGAGGCGATATCGAGGCGGCTGAGGCCGCCGCCGTAGGTGCCAATCCAGAGCACATCATCGCTTTGGCGTGCTAGGGCGAGGATGATCTCGTTCTGCAACTGCGCGGGGTCATTCGGATCAGCCCGATACCATGCCTGTGCTGTAAACGTTGCGTCGACGTGGGTGAGCCCGCGTGCTGTGCCGATCCAATAGCCATCTCGGCCGTCTGGTTCGATGGAAAGGATGTTCTGAAAGGCACCGGGCACGGTAAAGGGCACCGCCTCGACGCGGTTGGTGTTGGGGTCGAATTGGCGCAAGCCGCTTTCGGTACCAACCAACACGCGGTTATCTGGGAGCGGGCGGATCACGTGCACAACTTGGAAGTCGCTACCGAATACTTCGTCGTAATGTGTAAAGGTGCCGCTGGCCGGGTCGAGGCGGCTGAGCCCTGCATTGCTGGTGCCAACCCATAGCTGGCCTTGGTCATCGTAGGCTAATGCCGTGATGGCATCGCTGGCTAAGCTCGTGTTATCGCGCGGATCGTGCCGATAGTGCGTAAACGTCTCCGTTGCCCGGTCGAAGTAGTTGAGGCCGTTGCTCGCCGTGCCGACCCAAAGGTTGCCTGCTTCGGCTTCGGCAAGCGCCCGTACGGTTTTACCTGAGATGGTGGTGCTGTCGGTTGGATCGGTTTTGTACACGGTAAAGCTGTAGCCGTCGTACTTGTTGAGCCCATCCTGTGTGCCAAACCACATGAAGCCTTGGGTGTCCTGTACCACCGAGAACACCGAGCTCTGCGACAACCCCTCACGTAGTGCATACGTGTCGAACACAGCTTGGGCGTTGCTCTCGGGCAGCCCGGCGACGATGCAGACGACCAGAATAAAGAAGGAGCGACCTGACATGACGCGGAATCAAAAGCAGTGGAAAAGCATGCGACGCAACACAACACATACGCAGGATCGCTGCAAGCGTTGCGTACCCGTGCTGATCAGTGCTTTTTAAAGATACCTCAATGGGTCTTGCTATGCGTTAGGAATCTTCGTGTGCTTGACCTACGTTCTCGCATAGCCTGTCACACTCGATATCTCGCTCTCTGCGCATGCTCTACCACTCCATTCATGGTACGGAAGTACCGGCTCTTGGCTTCGGCACATTTCGCTTGCCTGGTGCGGCCTGCTACCAAGGCGTACAGCATGCCCTTGCTCTTGGGTATCGCCACATCGACACGGCACAACTCTATGGCAACGAGGAAGAAGTAGGCGCAGCCATCAAAGATGCACCCGTACCTCGCGCCGACGTGTTTCTGACGACGAAGGTCTGGCACACAAACCTCGCTCCGGCCAAGGTGCGCAGCAGCACCGAAGAAAGCCTCCGCAAGTTGCAAACCGACTACGTCGACCTCCTGCTGATCCATTGGCCCACCCCGAACCTCGACCTTGCCACCGCACTTGATGCGATGCACCTCCTCCAAGCCGAAGGCAAGGTCCGGCATATTGGCGTTAGCAATTTCCCTTCAGCCTTGATGCGTGAAGCTATTGAGCACGCTCCTATCTTTTGCAATCAGGTTGAGTACCACCCGTACCTCAGCCAAGCGCCGCTGCTCGACCTGGCCCATGCCCACGATGTGCTGATTACAGCGTACCGCCCCACAGCCAATGGCAAGCTGAATGACGAGCCGCTCGTCCGCGAGCTCGCCGCGACCTACGGCACGACGCCCATGCAGATCGCGCGGCGCTGGCTCATCCAGCAACACCAGGTGG
>CAYYHN010000931.1:0-2015 GCA_964471245.1 uncultured Rhodothermaceae bacterium
TTTCGCGGTGCTAACGAAGAACAAGCTGATTCCATGGCGTTCGGCGGCGTTGCCACCGGGAGCATGAAGGCGCAACTCGCCCCGATGACGGTCGGCAAAGCAAGCAGCATCGGGTTTTGGCCGATACCGATGGCGACCGATGCCATGATGGGCAGAAACGCGGAGGCCGTTGCCACGTTGCTCGTAAGCTCCGTCAGCAACACGACGACCAGCGCAACGGTGAGGACCACCAGCACCACCGGCCACGTGCCGATGCCTGCGAGCGCGTTGCCGATCCATGCGGCGAGTCCGGTGCTGTTGATGGCCGCCGCGAGCGAGAGGCCGCCGCCAAAGATGAGCAGGACACCCCACGGCAACTGCGCCGCCTCTTGCCACGTCAGGACGAACCGCCCGGCCTTGACATCGACAGGAATTACGAACAACAATACAGCACCCAGCATGGCAATACCTGCGTCGCTGAGGCCGGGGATGAGGTCGGCCAGCACAGGACGCGTGATCCATAGCACCGCGACCAGACCAAAGACTGCCGCCACGGTCCATTCGCCACGGTTGGGGCGGCCTAGGTTGGTCAGCGCTGCGCGGATGTAGGCACGGCCGCCTGGTAGGTCGCGGATCTTAAGCGGGAAGACCAGCCGCGTCAGCACCAAGAACACAATGGGCAGTCCGATGACGGTAATGGGCAAGCCCATTTGCAGCCAGCCCACGAAGCTGATCTGGTAGCCGTACGTCTCCTCCATGAAGCCCGCGAGGATCGCATTGGTCGGCGTGCCAATGAGCGTGGCGATGCCGCCGAGGCTACAGCCGTACGCGATCCCCAGCATCAGCGCCACCGCAAACGCGGACGAGTCGCCGCGCCCAATGCCGAGCCGCTGGTGTGCCACGTGGACGACCGACAGGCCGATGGGCAGCATCATCACCGCTGTCGCCGTGTTGCTGACCCACATGCTGAGCAGCGCGCCGGAGAGCATGAAGCCAAGTATAATTGCTCCCGGTTTTGTCCCTACGCGCACGATGATGTTCAGCGCCAGCCGCCGATGCAAGCCCCAACGTTGCATCCCTTGCGCAATGATGAAGCCGCCCATGAACAGGAAAATCATCGGGTTCGCATACGGAGCCGCCGCCTCGCGTATCGGCCCGATGCCAAGCAATGGAAACACCACCAGCGACACCAACGATGTCGCGGCGATGGGCAGCGCTTCAGTCATCCACCAGACTGCCATCAATGTGCCTGCCGCTGCTGCGCGCCATGCGGGAAGTGCCATGCCTTCAGGTGGGGGCAACACCAACATCAGCACGAATGCAGCCAAGCCGAGTATCAGCCCTACCCATTGCGTAGGCCCGTAGCGCGTCTGGCTCGAATAGTCGTCGGGTGTATGCCGGTTCTGATCAGGATCTAGCACAGCAGTTAACATGTTAGCTCACCTTACGCATGGGTAGAAAATGGCAACAAGATGCTTGGGGTGTTGGCGTCTCCACTTGATCTCCAGTCCATGTCGGTCGTATGCGATTCGGCTTATATCCAGATACAAACATACAAAAACACGTCATTCCCGCGAAGGCGGGAATCTAGAGCACAGCCCAGCAAATGATATACACGTGCCCGCTACATCGTCGCTTTTTGATCGCTGAAAGGACGTGCTTGGTAGCGGCAAGGACATGCCACAGATCACGTCTTCAGCCTAGATTCCCGCCTTCGCGGGAATGACGCCGTTGATATAGGCTGGAGCAAAAGTCAAGGTAAGCAGGTCACCTGCGAATAGATCCAAAGGATCCCTGCACGCTGCGCCGTGCGTAATATGAGATGTTAAGTCTGGGGAAACAGCAACTATCAGTGCAAGCAGAGGCCTCGTATTATTTCGTATCCAACTCTGCTAGTGTCCGAAGTCCTCCCGTGCGGCTTCTTTCACGGCATGCGCGACAGCATACCCGACCGCTTCGTTTAGGGCAGGTGGGATGATGTGATCGTGGGTAGGGTTCGGTGTGCAGTTGGCGATGGCGTAGGCAGCAGCGAGCTT
>CAYYHN010000932.1:0-2001 GCA_964471245.1 uncultured Rhodothermaceae bacterium
TAGACCGCCAGATCACCTCGCGCAGCCCGAAGTCAGAATCCTCAACGCCCTCTCATACTCCCATACACAATTAGGTGTTCGCGGTGTTCGGCCTGTATCATGTAGACGCCCTGCTTCCCGCCCGATGTCCAAATCCCATGGCCCACACGCTACGTTCTGAAACCAAAGCGACGATGATACTCGCTGGTCCTGTGGTGCTCACGCAGCTTGGGCAGATGTCGCTGGGTTTCATCGATACACTGATGGTCGGACGGCTGGGTGCCGACTCTCTCGCCGGAATTGCGCTTGGAAACACCACGTTTTTCTTCACGATGATCTTCGGGATGGGAACGTTACTCGCCATCCAGCCCATTGTGGCGCAGGCGTTTGGCGCAGGCAATACCGACGGCATTGGCCGGACGTTTCGGCAAGGTCTCTGGCTCGCGCTCGCGCTGACGGTCGTGTTCACGTTCGTCCTCGTCAACATGGCCGTGCCGCTGCGCTGGCTGGGGCAAGATCCCGCCAATATTGCCGCTGCATCGTCCTATCTGAAGGCCATGGCGTTTGGCGTCTTCCCCTTCTTGGGCTTCTTCGTGCTGCGCGGCTTTATCGAAGGCGTCTCCCAGCCGCGTGCAGTGACGGTGGTGGCGCTCTCGGCGGTGTTCCTTAACATCGGGGCTAACTACGTGTTGATGTTTGGCAAGTTTGGTTTCCCCGCCCTAGGTTTGGTCGGCACGGGGTATGCCAGCAGCATTGTCTACTGGTTCAACTTCTTGGTGTTGCTCATCTACATCCAGACGCAGCGACGGTTCAAGCCCTATGCCTTGCTCGCCAATTTACGGCGGCCAGATCCGCACGCATTCGCTGAGATCTTTCGGATCGGCTGGCCCATCGGCATTTCGCTGGGCATCGAGCATGGGCTCTTTATGTTCTCGGCGATGATGATGGGCTGGATTGGTACAACCGCGTTGGCTGCGCACCAGATGGCGCTGATGTGTGCCGCCTACACGTTCATGGTGCCGCTCGGCATTGCCATTGCAACCACGGTACGCGTCGGCCAAGCCGTTGGGCGCGGCGATGAAGCTGGGGTGCGCTGGGCAGGCTACATCGGGGTCGGGCTAGCTACGTTGTTCATGCTGGGTGCTGCTGTGCTCTTCTGGACGGCTCCGCGTGCGGTCATCAGCCTGTTCTTGGATATCAACGACCCCGCTAATACGGACGTGGTGACGCTTGCGGTGCGCCTTCTCGGTGTGGCAGCCGTCTTTCAGGTCGTCGATGGCATCCAAGTGGCAGCAGGTGGCGCGCTGCGTGGCCTCAAAGATACCCGTGTGCCAATGGTGATCGGATTCGTGTCCTACTTACTCATCGGATTGACGGCGGGCTACCTACTGGCGTTCAAAGCAGGCTTTGCCGCTCAAGGCCTCTGGTGGGGCTTCGTCCTTGGTTTGGGGACGGCCGCCGTGCTCCTCACATTGCGTTGTCGCCGCAGCACATACCGCGTCTTAGCGGACGCCTCGTCGTAGCTGAGGCCCCTTCTAAGAGGAAGCCACAGCACGCTAGCGCAGTTCGTCGAACCACGCTTTGGCGAGGAGCAACGCCGGGGCCGCACACGCGCCGTGGCCGCCGAAATCGAGCGGGACGAGTGTCACATCGGGCGCGCCGCGTTCGATGAAGCGGTTGTAGGCAATGGTGCTATTGGCGAACGGGACGAGTTCGTCGGCTTCGCAGTGGTAGAGGCGCGTGGGGGCTTGCGGTGTCCAGTCGTACGTGTCGTTGGCTTGCAGCGCAAGGCGGAACGGATGCTCGGCGTCGGTCTCGAAGGCCGTCACGTAGTCGGACTGCACTACATCCAGCGGGACGGCAGGCAGTTGTGCGTCGATGCTCCCGGCGCTGAGCGTCCCATCGAACAGCGTGGGCAGGCTGGTGTCGTAGGGGGATACGAACAGGTCGCTCAGCGTCGGAGCGAGGTCGTAGATCTCGTTGTACGCCAGCAGCAAGAACGGCAGGTAATACGGCGAGCCA
>CAYYHN010000933.1:0-1999 GCA_964471245.1 uncultured Rhodothermaceae bacterium
TACTGTCCATTCAGCGGCGCGATTGCTGCGGCGGTTGACCTCCATGTAATCATTCTCGATGCTCCATGCACCAGGGCCGCCGATGTGGGCTTCCCAAGCCGATAGGTCCGTGCCATCAAAAAGCACGATGGCGTCGGAAGGTGGTGCCACAGGCAGTGCTTGCGCCGCAGGCGTCACTACTGGCGGCGCAGGCCGATCCATAGCATGCGGTTTCCATTGGGCGTGAGCATTGGGCGTAAGCAAGCCACCCATCAGAATGACAACACCAGCCCATAGGGCCGCACATCTAGCCAGCATGTTCATGTATCTAAACCGAATCAGCGAGAAGAAAAACAGATGCGGCGAAGATACAACGCGTGCTGCGAAAACGCGATGGAAGGTGGCAGACGGGTGATCACGAATCATATGTGAACAGGAATCTCGTTGCAGAAGGCAGCGTTGTCCATGGCATAGCTGAAAATAATTAACCGGCTGTGGGCCCTACACTTGCACTTGATGTGTGGTGCGCCGTCATTTATTCCATACGATTTTTCTTGATTCCTGCCTGTGTAAACAGGCTTTTACCTAGATGCTATGAGCGTTCAGACTGATAAGCAAATCCAGGTCCTCTCCGACGCGACAATCCTCTTCGCAGGCGACTCCGGCGATGGGATGCAGCTCACGGGCACGCAGTTTACCCTTGCTACGGCGCTCGCACGTAATGACCTCGCTACGCTGCCCGACTTTCCCGCCGAAATCCGCGCTCCCGCGGGCACGACGTACGGCGTCAGCGGTTTCCAGCTCAAGTTTGGCTCCAGCGACATCCGCACCCCGGGCGACGCGGTTGACCTGTTGGTGGCGATGAACCCGGCGGCGCTGATGGTGAACCTGCACCGTGTGCGCAAAGGCGGGGCGCTGATCGTCAACAGCGACGCCTTCGAGAAACGCGACCTCGACCTTGCCCGCCTCGACAGCAACCCACTCGAAGATGGCTCGCTGGAGACGTACCAAGTCTTCCGCGTGCAACTGACCAAGCTGACCCGCGAGGCGCTGGCCGATTCGGGCCTCGGGCAAAAGGACATTGACCGCTCGAAGAACATGTTCGCGCTCGGCATGGCGCTCTGGCTCTACTCGCGCCCCATGCAGCCGACCATCGACTGGCTCTCGAAGAAGTTTGCGAAGAAGCCCAAGATCCTTGAGGCCAACCTACACGTCCTTAAGAAAGGCTACCACTTCGGCGAGACCACCGAGACATTTGTCGTCCGCTACGAGGTGCAGCCCGCACAACTGCCGAAGGGCAAGTACCGCGCTATCCGTGGCGTACAGGCGCTGGCCTACGGGCTGATTGCCGCATCGCAGAAGAGCGGACTGCCGCTGTTCTATGGTTCCTACCCGATCACGCCTGCCTCTGACCTGCTCCACGAACTCAGTCGCCACAAAAACCTCGGTGTGATGACGTTCCAAGCCGAGGACGAGATTGCCGCCGTTGGCGCGGCGCTCGGCGCGGCGTTTGGCGGCAACCTTGCCATCACCGGCACCAGCGGTCCGGGCGTAGCGCTCAAGACCGAAACCATCGGCCTCGCCCTGATGACCGAACTGCCAATGGTGATCGTCGACGTGCAGCGCGGCGGTCCCTCGACGGGCTTGCCCACCAAAACCGAGCAGTCGGACTTGTTGCAGGCGATGTACGGTCGCAACGGCGAAGCGCCTATGCCCATTGTCTCGGCGAGTACGCCCGGCGATTGTTTCGAGGCGGCGTATGAAGCGTGCCGAATCGCCGTGGAGCACCGCACGCCGGTCATCTTGCTTTCCGACGGCTACCTCGCCACCGGCTCCGAGCCGTGGCTCATTCCTAACCCTGACGACCTCGTCCCGTTCAAAGCCAACTTTGCGACCAAGGCCAACCGGACGAAAGAAGATGGCACGGACGTTTTCCTACCGTATGTGCGCGATGAAGATACACTGGCGCGGCCGTGGGCCAAACCTGGCACGAAGGGGCTGGAGCACCGACTCGGTGGGT
>CAYYHN010000934.1:0-1998 GCA_964471245.1 uncultured Rhodothermaceae bacterium
TGATCCAAGACCGGATGTCGTTCCTCGTGTCGGGCCGCCGTACCTACATCGACGTGTTGGCCCGGCCGTTTCTACGCAGCGAAGCCGACACCGAGAACGCCGTCTTCTACTTCGGTGATCTGAACGCGAAACTGAACTATATCGCTACACCACGAAGCCGCTTCTACCTCAGCTTCTATGCAGGCGAGGACGCGTTTGGGAATGGCTTCACCGAAGACTTCGGCGAAGGGCGCCGCGAGACCTTCGACGGTGGCCTCGACTGGGGCAACATCACCGGAACGCTCCGCTGGAACTATCTATTCTCCGATAAGCTGTTCGCCAATAGCATGCTTACCTACAGCCGCTACCGCTTCGACGTATCGATGAAGGAGACGGTGCGAGAAGAGGGCGAAATCAACAGCTCGGCCATACGTTACCTCTCTGGTATCGAAGACGTAAGTGCCAAGATCGACTTCGACTACTTGCCCTCGCCCAACCACGCGGTGCGCTTTGGCGGCCTTGCCATCTACCACACATTTAATCCCGGCGTTGGCCGTTTCACCGCGACCGGCGAAGAAGTCGAAGACTTCCGCTTCACCCCTGATTCGACGGACTTCTCAGGGCTTGAGTTCTATGTGTATGCCGAAGACGACTGGCGCATCAACAGCAGCCTGAAGGCTAACGTAGGCGTGCACGCTTCGGGCATGCAGGTCGAGGGCACCTTCTATGGCTCCGTTCAACCGCGTATTGCGGTGCGCTGGCTGCTACGAGACGACTGGTCGGCTAAGGCTTCGTTCGGGACGATGCAGCAGTATTTGCACCTGCTCACCAACACCGGCATCAGCCTGCCTACCGACCTGTGGCTGGCAGCCACCGACCGCATCCCGCCACAAAAAGCATGGCAAGCTGCCGCAGGTCTTACGCATGTGCTGGACCGTGGCGACTGGGAAGTCAGCGTCGAGGGGTACTACAAGCGCATGCAGAACCTGATCGAGTACCTGCCGGGCGCAACGTTTCTGAGCACCAACGAAAGCTGGGAGGATAAAGTCGCCGTAGGCGATGGCTGGTCGTATGGCGGCGAGGTCTTCCTCCAAAAAAAGCGCGGCCGGATGACCGGCTGGGTCGGCTACACGCTGTCGTGGACCGAACGCGAATTCGCCGACCTCAACGAAGGCCGCCCCTTCCCCTATCGCTACGACCGCCGCCACGACATCTCCGTCGTGCTCACCCATCAACTCGCCGATAACTGGAACCTCGGTTCTACGTGGGTCTACGGCACGGGCAACGCGATTACGCTCGCGACAGGCAAGTTCATCGACCGGCAAGATTTCAGCTTTACGACGGACCCAACCTTGGCGCATTACGGCTCACGCAACAGCGTCCGAATGGGCGCTTACCATCGCTGGGACCTTTCGCTCCAATGGCAACGCACGCGCAAACGAAGCCTTTTGGGTCCGGGCGAACGCATGTGGACGCTGAGTGTCTATAATGTTTACAACCGCCAGAATCCGTTCTTCTACTACGAAGGAAGCGATGACGTCGGCCGCGATGTCTATAAGCAAGTCAGTCTCTTCCCCATCATTCCATCCCTCACGTGGAGCTTCCACTTCTAATGCGCATGCGATCTCGTGCCTTAACACTTGCCCTCTTTGGACTCGTCCTAATGAGTTGCGAACAAACCGTCATCGTTGATGTGCCGCCACACGAGTCCCAGCTTGTTGTGAAAGGACTATTTACACCCGATAGCTTGTGGAGCGTGCATGTGAGTGCAAGTGCAGGATTCCAAGAGCGTGTCAGGCAAGCTGTGCCCAACGCAACCGTCGAGATTTGGCAACATGGTCAATTGCTCGAAGCACTGCAACCTACTGAAAACGGGTTCTACCGGGGCCAACACACCCAGCCATCTTCAAACGGTACGTACGAACTCCGTGTTGACGCACCAAGCTACGATCCGGTCCGTGCCGAGGCATCGCTCATGGACCCCATCAGCGCTCCTACATTTGTCACTGAAGCAAGCAC
>CAYYHN010000935.1:0-1975 GCA_964471245.1 uncultured Rhodothermaceae bacterium
CGCAGGCTACGATGTGGCCCCAGCCGCTAAAGTCGGTGAGCACTACACCGAGCCGCGCAAACGCACCAACCACATGTTTGCAGGGCCAGATTACTCGGTCATTCACCCTGGTATCTTCCCACACAACGTACGCGCTGCCGAGAAAGCTGAGATCCGCGACTGGCTCCAGTTCGACGTAGACGCAGGCTGGGGCACCGACGAGTTCGAGGAAAACGTGCCGGACGACTACGTCTTCCCCGAAGTGTGGAAGTACGCCGACGACCGCTACGACGCACGCGAGATCATTACCGACAACCAAGCCTTGTTGGCTGAGATCGAAGAACAGCGCTACGCCATTCTCCGTGTAGGCTATGTCTTGGGCGATGTCGTGATCGACAAGGCTGGACGCAATGGCATCAATTTCCGCGTGCAGGTCAGCAACGGTACTGATGGCCACAACGTCCCGACGGGTTTTGACGCCGAGCGGTTGGTCTTCCTCCAGATCACTGTGACGGATGCCGATGGCCAAGTGGTCTTCAAGTCGGGTGACCGCGACCCGAATGGTGATGTGCGCGACTTGCACTCGATCTACGTACACAACGGTGAGATCAAGCAGGACAAGTACCTCTTCAGCCTCCAGTCCCGCTTCCTGACGCGTATGGTGCGCGGTGGTGAGCGTGAGCAAGTGCTCGCCCTCAACTACTCGCCCGATCCGCTACCGTTCCTGCGTCCATCGACGCGTTCGACGGTGCTGCTGGGCCGTCCGGTAGGCGCACGGAAGCACCGCCAAACGATTCCGCCGCTCACAAGCAAGTGGCCGGAGTACAAAGTGTCGCGCCGTGACCTGCGTGGGACGAGCGGCCCGTACAACATCAACGTCAAACTTATCGCCCAGATGGTACCGGTTAACCTGATCCACGAGATTCAGGATGTCGGCTTCGACTACTTCCTGTCGCCGCGTGAGGTGGCCGACGCCGTGGTCGAAGGTGCACAAACCCTTTGGGAGAAAGACGTACCTGTAAATATGTAGCGCGGCCTTTGGACCGCACCCATCGCCAGCACGAAAAAGGGGCGCGCTGCGCCCCTGTGCAGCAGATCTTGAGAAGCTGGCGTACCTGACTTAATGAGCATCACCCGAGTAGCACGGTAATTCCCGTGCGAAATTTATCCTTCCCTGAAGCCATGCGTAATGCAAAGCTGCTATGCCTCGCCCTGATTCTTGGGTTGCTTGGGGCACCTGCCCACGTGTGGGCGCAAGACCACGGCGGAGCCGAATACGGTGACAGCGACAGCCGTTTCTCCGACCAACCCATTCCGCTCGCAGACTTGCCAGATCGGCCGCGACCCATTATCGAATTGGGCGAGCCGTTCCTCGGCACGGGCACGCTCAAGCAAGGCTTTCGTTTGCCTACGGGAGCCGTATGGCAGCCCGCTTTCTTGGCGTGGGGCACCATGCGCAGCGCGGTGCAGGGTTTCGATAACCAGATTACGGGCCAGTCGCTTGGTGAAGCTTCAGCCCGCTTCAATCTGTTCGGTAACCTGTACCTGACGCAGACCGAGCGGATTCTGGTGGGTTTCCGGCCGCTCGATGAAGATGGTCGTTTCACACGGTACACCTTTTCAGCAACGGGTTTCCCGGACGAGGACGACTTCGTCGATGAGCTCAACTTCGGCCTCCGGACGATCTTCTTCGAAGGTGACCTTGCTGAGATTTTCCCACGCCTTGACTGGAACGATAGCAAAGGGCTCGATTACTACTTCTCGGTCGGGCGCCAGCCACTCAGTTTCCAAGATGGCTTGCTGATTAACGAAGACGCGCTCGACATGGTCGGTCTGACGCGAGCGAACATGAAGATCGCGGGCAGCATCAACAGCCGCGTTACCGGCATCTTCGGATGGGGCGATATCAACCGACCCGGCGTACGGCCCAGCGGCGTCTTTACCAACATTGGTGACCCGAATGCGCTGCTGTTCGGGATCTACTCGGAGACAGATA
>CAYYHN010000936.1:0-1974 GCA_964471245.1 uncultured Rhodothermaceae bacterium
GATAAATCATTCCACAGCGGCACCCTGCAATCCGTTCATAACCCTGACACCATTGCCGACGGAGCACGCACACCTTATTTGGGCACCATCACGTTTCCACTTGTCATGCATTACGTAGACGACATGGTCACGGTATCGGACGATGCGTTGCTCGAAGCTATGTTCTTCTTGTGGGAACGTCTTAAGGTGATTGTCGAGCCAACGGGTGCCCTAGCTACTGCGGCCCTCCTCTCGAATACCGTGGCAGTTCAAGGGCTGCGGGTTGGTGCGCTGATCAGCGGTGGAAATGTCGACTTGCGTCAGGCCTTAACGTGGCTCCAACAGATACCTGCTACGCATGTGTAACGACGCGTTGATGCGCTTTTGTTGAGTCTGGCGTGGCCTTTGCCAGCAGCAATGGACGTATACGTTTCCACACGTAAACTCGTTTTCTGCTGCCATGAAGGGCTTTCTGACCAAACTCCTGCTCACGCCTCAGCATCATCAAGAAAAATCTTCCGCGCTCAGGCGTGCGGTCGTACATGTCGCGTTGCTGATGTTGCCCATCGGGATGTTCGTC
The DNA here is from genome assembly GCA_964471245.1 of uncultured Rhodothermaceae bacterium. Taxonomy (GTDB): domain Bacteria; phylum Bacteroidota; class Rhodothermia; order Rhodothermales; family CAYYHN01; genus CAYYHN01. Next base: position 560 of record CAYYHN010000936.1, read on the forward strand.
CTAACACTGCGGTTGCTCAGCTTCTCATTGACCGTCCGCACGGGTATTGCACCATTGGGGGAATTACTGCGCGCCAACGCACCGCTCCCCTACTTCCTTGTACTCGTCACACTACTCATTGGCCTTGCGATACGGAATTCATGGCCTGCAATGCGGCTGTTTTGGGTGATGTGTTTAACCATTGGGCTTGGCGGCGGCCTCATGGTTTTAGCACATCAGTTCGCGCCGTGGTGGATGACGGAATGGATTCGGTGGGATGTGCTCACCTACCTGCACGCCGACTTGCTCTTCCTAGCAATCGTAGCGGTTGCAGGAGTGAGCGCACTTCATGTAGCACGGCGACGAGCCTATCACTTTGCTGCCGTGCTACTCTATAGCACAACCGCATTGATGCTCTTACACGCGCTGGTTAGCTTCGCCTACTTCGTCGAAACAGGAGCCGTCCTCGACCTCGCTGTGCTGCAGTACTTCCTCGACCATCGTTCGGAGTTGCTTCCGATGGTGCTTGGTCAAGCCGCGCCGATGGTAGTGGTGTTGCTGGCTAGTGGCATCCTGTTCTTTACCATGCCGACGGCTGTAATGGTGTGGCCGCCTGTACGTACATGGTTACGCAGCGCAGCCAAAGATCAGCATGGACGCGTTTTGCAGCGCTGGCTCGTCCAAGTGATACCGGTTTTGGTGCTGCTGACCCTGCCTTGGCCTTCGGCCCAATCGTCCCCTGCACCCGCTACCGTTGTCAGCTTGGTAGGCGACTGGGCGCAGGAGTTGTTCTACCCGAATCACGTATCGTCCAGCTTTGATTTAACGCCTACCTATGATGCGCGCACCCTCGCGTTTTCTCCACGGGCAGAAACGCAGCAGAAGAATATTGTCGTCATCGTCCTCGAATCTGTTCGTGCACGGTCTCTCACACCATATGACACACTGCTTCAGACGACGCCATTCCTCGGCGAACTAGGCAAACGCAGCCTCCTCGTTGAACAAGCGTATACGGTGGTCCCGCATACCAACAAGTCGCTTGCGTCTATGTTTGCGGGCATCCATCCCGAACCGAGCCGCTCGATGCTCGCCTCGGAGCCTAATCGCATTCCAGCCGTTGGCCTCCCCGATCTCTTAGCTCCGCATGGCTACGCTTCAGCGTTCTTCACACCAGCAACGTTGCAGTACGAACGCAAAGACATCTTGCTCACCAACCTCGGCTTTGAAACGTTACGTGGCGACGGTGACTTCCCAACCGATGGCTTCTTCAAGAAAGAGTACTTCGGATACGAAGACCGCATCGTATTTCCAGCGATGTTCGACTGGGTGGATGCCCAAACCGCCGCCAACAAACCGTTTCTCTTGGGCTTCCTGACGCTCTCTGCCCATCACCCGTATGATTTGCCATCCGGCTTTCCCGTGGAGGCCTATACCTA
>CAYYHN010000937.1:0-1968 GCA_964471245.1 uncultured Rhodothermaceae bacterium
AGAGCGAGAAACAGCGTAAGCAACAAGGCGCGAGTCTGTCCCTTCAAGATCAAGTACGTGCGCTTGATTTGGCGAAGCGGTATCAACATACCGAGGTTGTGGCTACATTGAAGCAGCGTGGCGTACGGGCTCGTATCGAACGCGGGGCTGAGTCGGCAGTGATATAACTTCGATATGTGTGTTCGTTGTTGCTAATTTGCAGCAACCTTATCGTGTACGTGAACGGAATCGGTTGGGTGTGCGTACATCGTGCTGCTGTAGTCGTATGGGGTCGTTACTGATGGACTGCCGGTTGCAGCAAAACGTCTCCCCTCGTCGATACCAAATCGTTTTTACCGCGCGGAAGGCTCGCGCCGGATCTCTGCATGACCTTTCTTAACCCACTGATCCTGTTCGGCCTCGCTGCTGCTGCGATTCCGCTCATTATCCACCTCTTCAATTTCCGCAAGCCGCAGCGCATCGACTTTAGCACCTTGGCGTTTCTGAAGGAGTTGGAGAAGACGACGATGCAGCGCGTACGCATCAAGCAGTGGCTATTGCTCCTCTTGCGAACGTTAGCGATTGCTGCGCTGGTTTTGGCGTTTGCCCGCCCAACACTGACCAATAACCTCAGTGGTGCACTTGGCGGGCAAGCCACATCATCTATCGCCATCGTGCTCGATAACTCCCTGTCGATGACGCTGCGTGATGGGCAGGGCGCGTACTTGGAGCAGGCGCAGCGCATTGCACGCGGCATCGTCAACGAGAAAGCGCCGAATGACGAAATTATTCTACTGACCACGTCCGATAATCCGGCTGTGCAGCCTCCGGCCTATACCAACCGGGGACCTGCGTTGGATGCGATCGACGATGTAGATGTAGCCGCTGGGGCCGCGCCGCTGGGGCGTGCCCTGAGCCGAGCAGCTTCGGTCTTGGCTGATGCACGCAATATCAATAAGGAGATCTACCTTGTCACCGATTTGCAGCGGCAGACGCTGAGTGACTCGCTGGCTATCGATGTGCCCGAAGACATTCGCACCTACCTTGTACCTGTAGGCACACGGACGTTTGCTAATGTGGCCGTGACGGATGTGGAAATGGTGAGCCGGATCGTTGAGGAAGGGCAGCCGGTGCGGATGCAAGCGACTTTGGCAAACTTCGGGAGCGAGCCTGTAACGGGTTATGTGGCCAGTGTCTTCCTCGAAGGTGAACGCGTGGCCCAAGCGACCGCCGACATTGCACCGGGGCAATCAACTGTAGTGAACTTTACAGCGACCCCAAGCGATCGCGGGTGGTTGAGTGGGTTGATTCAGATCGAGGATGATGCGTTTGAATACGACAACATCCGTCACTTCACCTTGGGCGTGCCGGAGCGCCGCCGCATCCTGTTGGTGCAAGGCGAGGCGCAGACGGTCGATTTCGTCTCGCTCGCCCTGTCATCTGACCTGACGCGCGGCCGGGTTGTCTTTGAGCAAACAACCATTCCTGAGTCAGCATTAGCTGCTACGAACTTGGGTGCGTACGATGCCGTGGTACTTGTTGGGCCGCGGACGCTGTCGAGTGGGGAGGCCGTGACGCTGGCGCGCTACGTGGAGGACGGTGGTGGCCTGTTGCTTTTCCCCGGCGGTGGTGCCCAAGTCGCCGACTACAATGCGCTGATGGCCGATCTCGGCGGCGGGCGCTTTGGCGCCTTCGCAGGTGCATTAGGCCCCGGCCCGGTCACGGCATCATTCGACCGTGTTGATCTGGAGCACCCGCTTTTCGAGGGCATGCTCGACGGCCGTTCGGCAGGTGGTGCGCAGCAACTCGAAAGCCCAGACATCTACTATACACTCGCCTACACGCCTGCCTCAGCAACCGAGCAAACACTGATTGCGTTGTCCAGCCGTTCGCCATTCTTGCAGGAGGTGCGCTCTGGGCGTGGCTCAACCTTGATGATGGCCGTTGCCCCAGACCCGACATGGAGCGACCTCCCGATGCGAGGGCTCT
>CAYYHN010000938.1:0-1964 GCA_964471245.1 uncultured Rhodothermaceae bacterium
GTCCTTGGCCAACGCCTTCAGCACAATCGTGTCCAAATCATGCTGCAACAGCCGCGACCATTGCGAACGGGTCAAATTTCGCGCAAGCGCCGCTGTGTCAGCATCCGCCACCCACTCGTTGGCCGATCGCACCACCGTGCTGGGCTTCGACGGCATCTCCTGACAGATCACTTGCTCCACTTGGCTCGGTGAGAGCCCCCGCACCTCGTAAGGCAGACAACCAGCCAGCAATTGGTACAACACCACGCCCAAACTGTAGACATCCGAGGCCGTCGTGATCGCTTCGCCACTGATCTGCTCGGGACTGGCGTAGGCTGGGGTCAGCAGGCGCATGCCTGTCTGCGTTGCTGGACCCAACACACTGCCCTCTGCCGCGTCTGCTTCCAGCAAGCGAGCGATGCCGAAGTCGAGCAGCTTCACCTGCCCCTCGGTGTCGACCATGATGTTGGAGGGCTTGAGATCGCGGTGGACGATCAGGCTACGGTGGGCCGCTTGCACAGCCTCGCACACGTGCATAAACAGCGCCAGCCGTGCTGGGATGTCGAGTTGGTGCTGGTCGCAATACTGGTCGATGGGTAAGCCATCGACGAATTCCATGACGAGGTAGGGGCCGGTCTCGGCCATGCCGCCATCTAGCAGACGGGCGATGTTGGGGTGGTGGAGCGTGGCGAGGAACTGACGTTCGCGTTCGAGCCGGAACTGGAGGCGGGCGCGAGTGTCATCGGCACGGACGAACTTGATTGCGGCTTGTCCAGTCCAAGCACCATCGGCGCGTTCGGCGAGGTATACGGCGCCCATGCCACCTTGCGCGATTTGTCGCACGAGTCGCCACGGTCCGAGTCGTTGTCCGGCACGATGGTCGGCGGCTTCGTGGGCGAGGAGCCGGAGGGCATCGGGCGCGAAGGGATTGTCGAGGAAGGGATCAGATGCGTCTGGGCTTGGAGCACAATTGAATTCTTTCCTGGTGGAGGAGTTGGCGAACGTGTAGAAGGAGCGTCGGGTCATCGCATGCCTTCGTCAGCCATGCCTCACGTTCGGCAGATGGCTGTTCCGCCGCAGCCTCAAACAGCGCCTTTACTTCCTGCCAGCGATCCCCATCCATGTTTAAACTACCATCGATGTTTGTTAGGGTGTATTCGTTTCCACTAACCTGAAGGCGTACAGATTGGGATGTCTTGCGTGTCGATGCCAATGTATGCATGACATCCCAGTCCGTACTCCTTCATCGGCATCTATCCAATGTGCAAACGGGGCCTGAAAAGGTTCATGACGCTTCCTCACGCAACCGCCGCCGCAGCCATGCACGCGCCGTTTGCCAGTCGCGCTTGACGGTAGCGGGTGAAATGCTCAACGCATCTGCTGTTTCTTTCACAGTCAATCCGCCAAAATAGCGGCATTCAACCACGCGGCAGAGTCGCTCATCCATGCGCTCCAACTCGGCCAATGCTGTATCGAGTGCAAGCACTTCTTCAACCCGACTGTCGGTGAGTAGCATGGCTTCATCCAGCGGAAGCGGTGCTTGTCCGTTGCCTCGTTTGGCCGCGTTGCGTTTGCGTGCATACCAGATTAGGACACGCCGCATCACACGGGATGCAATGGCATAGAAATGCACACGGTTGGCGAGCAACTCGGGCGTTGGGCTCAAGTTGAGGTACGCCTCGTGTACCAGCGCCGTCGTGTTTAAGGTATGGTCGGCGCGTTCGCCACGTAGGTGACGGTGTGCCAATCGCCGCAACTCATCGTAGACCAACGGCATGAGCTGCGCCATCGCATCCGTGTCGCCGTCCTGCCACTGGTGCAGCAATTGCGTTACGTCTGGGTGAGGTTGCATGAGCGCATTTGCTGGGTACATCGTGGCTAAAAGTACATCGAATTCAAGGGGATCGCAAAAGCTGATCGCTCGGGGCAGAAGCACTTTCTTTTGCTGAGATGAGCCCACACGTGCTCGGGTTGCACAATAAGGT